>DAIDAH010000221.1 GCA_027310735.1 Methylotenera sp.
GTGGGAGACCTTGATAGAGTGGCTGATGCAATTAAAGTTGCATGGAAATTGTTGGGTTCGCGTGAAAAGCGTGCTGCACTTGCATTGCCATCTTCTGCAGTGATTAGTAAAAAGGTTCTGATGGCCTCGGGCCTACGTGAAGAAGATATGGAGATGCAAGTTGAAGCTGAGGCGAATCAATATATTCCATTCTCCCTTGATGAAGTGAATATTGACTTTCAAGTCATTGGTCCTGCACCTAATAGTCCTGATGAGGTGGAGGTCTTGATTGCCGCTTCAAGGAAAGAGAAAATTGAAGATCGAGTCGCAGCTGCAGAAGGTGCTGGACTTAAGGTTATCGTGATGGATGTGGAGGCTTATGCAACTGAGGCTGCCTATACATTGGTAGCTAGTCAGCTACCAAATGCCGGTCGTGGTCAAGTTGTTATGATTATTGATATTGGTGCATCTATGATGCATATCAATGTGTTAAGTGATAATAATTCAGTCTATACACGTGAGCAGAGCTTCGGAGGAAGTCTGCTTACTCAAGAAATTCAGCGGCGTTTTGGGTTGTCATTGGAGGAGGCTGAAATTGCAAAGCGTAAAGGTGGTTTGCCAGAAAGTTATGAGAGTGAAGTGTTGCAGCCATTTACGCTACTGCTCGCTACTGAGGTTGCTCGAGCACTTCAATTTTTCACTACATCTACGCAATATAATCGAGTTGATCATATTATTTTGGCCGGTGGATGTGCGGCTATCCCTGATGTACAGGCTATGGTGCATGACCGCACTCAGGTTAATACGATAGTTGCTAATCCATTCCATGGTATGGCAATGAGTGCAAAAGTCCGTCAGCAACAAGCTGCATTGGATGCGCCTGCTTTACTGATTGCTTGTGGGTTAGGAATGCGAGGCTTAAGTCTATGATGCGTGTTAATTTACTTCCACACCGTCAAATTAGACGTGAGACACGTCAGCGGGAATTCACTTTAATGGCTGCATTTTCTGCTATTGCAGCGGTAGTTATTGTATTTATGGGGCTGACCTTTATCAATAGTCGAGTTGATGCGCAGAACTCACGTAATGGACGCTTAGATGCAGCTATTGTAAAGTTGGATAAAGAAATTGCCGATATTAAGGATTTGAAGGATCAAATCAGCATTATGCTGGAGCGGAAGCAAGTGGTCGAGAACTTGCAGACCAATCGGAGTCAGGCTGTAGTTGTTTTGGATGAGATTAGTCGGCAATTGCCAGAGGGCATGTACTTAAAAAGTATTAAGCAAAAAGGTAATGTTATTGCTATTGAAGGGGTTGCAGATACCAATGCGCGTGTAGCGACTTTGGTGCGAAACTTTTCCACTTCAAACTGGCTGGAGTTACCTAGTTTAGTCGAGATTAAATCAGTCATAGTGAATAATGTTAAGCAAAATGAATTTACGTTGAATGTAAATCTTAAAGTACCAAAAGCCGAAGATGGAATAACTGCTACGTCAAAAAGTGACCCTAAAGGCAGACAATGATCATGAAGTTAGATGACTTTAATAATATAGATTTTAAAAATGCTGGGAGCTTACCTATACCAGTAAAAGCTGTACTCCTGGCCGTACTTTTTCTACTCACTTTTTCTCTCGGCTACTATTTTCTGTGGAGTCCTGCATTTGAGTCATTAGATACTGCAAAAGCTAAAGAGCAGGAGTTAAGGCAAGTATTTCTTGAGAAGAAAAGACAGGCAATTAACTTAACTGCCTATAAACAGCAAATGGTGGAAATTGAAAAAACCTTTGGTGTTTTGTTAAAACAATTGCCGGATAAATCTCATATGGATGGATTGTTAACCGATATTAACCAAGCCGGACTAGGACGTGGTTTGGAGTTTGAGCTGTTTAAGCCAGGACAGGAAACACAATCTGAATTTTATGCAGAAATGCCAATTTCAATTAAAGTGTTAGGCACATACCATGATTTAGGTGCGTTCGCGACTGATATCTCAAAATTATCACGCATTGTTACATTGAATGATGTCAATATCGTGACTGGAAATAAAGATGGTAATAAAAACGCAAAGGCGTCAGCTTCAGATGGATTGCTGGCAATGGAGGTTGTAGCTAAAACCTACCGTTATTTGGATGCGGATGAAATTTCTGCAAAGAAAAAAGCTGAAAAAGCCGCCCATGACAAATCAGGTAAGAAAGGTTGATAGTTCCGTGAGCGAATACCTAACCCAAAGATTTACTGATAGCATGATTCTTCGTCTTCTTTCTGTTTGCCTATTAGGTCTTGTTGTAACGGCTTGTGACGGAGATCAGGGAGATGATCTTGATAAATTTATTCGTGATGCTGGTAATGATATGCAGCCGAGAATTAAGCCGTTACCAGAAGTAAGGCCATATCTAGCTTTGCAATATAATGCTGATGGCACGTTAAGTGACCCTTTCCGTGCACGAAAGGCTGCGAATAAATCAGGAGTGCTACAGCCTAATTTAAATCGACCTAAAGAGGCAATGGAAGCATACCCTCTTGAGAGTATTAAGTATGTCGGTATGATTTCGAAAAGTAAATTGACATATGCATTACTAAAAACACCTGATAACGGTGTACAACAGGTGAAAATAGGCAATTATGTAGGCCAAAATTTTGGCATGGTAACGCAAATTTCTGATAGTGAAGTTGTACTCAAGGAAATCGTACAAGATGATCTTTCTGGGGATTGGGTAGAGCGAATTTCTAATTTATCTCTGCAAGAGTAATGCTCATAAAAGTTATTATTAAAGCTAAAAAGAAATTAGGAATTAAAGGGTGAAATAATGAAAAAAAATGCGTGGATGGCTAAACTTTTACAGACAGCATTGTTGCTATCTTTGACATTGCTCGTGAGTGTGTCACAAGCCGAAGATCAGTCGACGTTAGTTAATAAAATCGAAAATATCGATTTTTCGACTCTACCTGGTGGAAGAGTTGCGATTCGAATTAAAACTACACAGCCACTAGCTAATCCTCCAGCTGGTTTTACACTAAATAATCCTGCTCGTATCGCGCTTGATTTTCCTAAAGTAGCCAATGGTTTGTCAAAAAGCAACGTTGCGGTAGATCAAGGTGCACTTAAAAGTGTAACGTTAGCCCAAGCTAAAGAGCGTACTAGAATGGTGCTTAATTTAACTAAAAATGTAGGTTATAACACAAGCGTAAGTGGTAATGATGTAACGATAATGTTACAGGCGAATGAAGCCGCTATAGGTGCGGGAATTGAGACTAAGTTCTCTGAAGCTAGTCTTGATAATCATCAGATAGCTCTTAGTAACGTTGATTTTGTTAGAGGAAAAAATGGAGAAGGTCGCATAATCGTTGATTTATCTGATGCATCAGCAGGGATTAATATCAAACAAAAAGGAAAAACGATTGTAGTTGATTTTATTAATACAGATGTGCCCGCAAACTTACAGCGTCGCTTGAATGTTATTAATTTTAATACGCCAGTACTATATATTGATACTATGAAGCAGGGTAAAAATGGACATATGGTTATTGAGCCCAAAGGTAATTGGGAACAATCTGCTTATCAGGCAGATAAGAAGTTTATTATTGATGTACGCCAAATCGTAGATGATCCTAATAAATTGGTTCGAGGTTCTAAGCCAGGTTATGCAGGTGAGAAGCTTTCATTGAATTTCCAGAATATTGAAGTGCGCTCAGTCCTACAGGTGATTGCGGATTTTACAGGGCTAAATATCATTACTAGTGATACGGTGACTGGTAATTTAACGTTAAGATTAAAGGATGTGCCGTGGGATCAAGCTTTGGATATCATTACCCAAAGTAAAGGACTTACTATGCGTAAAACAGGTAATGTCATTTTGGTTGCACCAGCAGAAGAGGTGGCTGCAAAAGAAAAGCAAGCATTAGAGGCAACGCAGCAAATTGATGATTTAGAACAGGTTCGTACCGAGGTGTTTACTTTAAAATATATGAAAGCCGAGTCGCTGAAAAATATATTGAGTGACCCAAAGCAGAAGATTCTATCTAAACGCGGTAATGCGGTACTTGATCCGAGAACTAATACGGTGTTCGTGCAAGATACACCAAAATATCTGGAGCAAGTACAGGCCATCATTAATAAGACTGATGTTCCTGTTAAGCAAGTGATGATTGAGTCACGTATCGTGATTGCAGATGATCAGTATAGTAAAGCTTTAGGTGCAAGACTGGGTGTAACTCAGACAACTTCGTCAACAAATACTAATGGTACGTTAAGTGGGTCTCTGGGTAACAGGCCGACAGCAAGTACAGCGACTACATTAACGCAAGGTACGCATAATGGTTCTGTACAAACAGCACTTACTAATGGATCTGTGACCACAAGTTCTGATGGTGCTCCAGATTTAATGTCAAATCTAGCTGTGGCAAATGCAGCTGGTTCGCTGG
>DAIDAH010000222.1 GCA_027310735.1 Methylotenera sp.
ATTTCTTCAAGCGCGCTCAATGAGACATCAACTTTATGATAAATATCCTGATGCGCCTCAATAAATATTCGCCCCTCTGATTCTGTCAGCAACAGCGGGACGTAAATAATGCTGCCAGTCACCCCGCGCTCTATCTGAGCAAATAGCGCCTCAATGTCGTCAGGATGCAGACGTATGCAGCCATGGCTCTGAAAAAGATAAATACTGGCTGGCGCGCTAGTGCCGTGAATGCCAATCGATGTAAGACTGAGTCCCAGCCAGTACTTGCCGAGGGGGTTGTCGAAGCCCGGAGGCACTTCTGTCTTTGCCGCTTGACCTTCGCGTCGCATCTCCTCCTGAATGGATTTCGGTACGCGCCAGGTCTTGTTGGCCACCTTATCGATCACGCTGAACCCACCTGCCGGAGTCGGCCAACTCGGCTTACCCAATCCAACCGGGTAGGCGGCTGCCAACTCCCAGTCGTGAAAGTAATAAAGCATGCGCTGCGGTATGTTGATGAGTAAGCCATCCTCCCGCAATTCCGGCACGATGTGCCGGTTGTCGACCGTCAGCTTCTGCCCCGGCATCAGCTTCGCGCTATACTTCAGGCCATTGTCACGCGCTAACACCTCTGCCGCCACACCAAAACGCGCGCCAATCTTGATCAGATAGTCGCCGGGTTGAATCATATACTCAAACACCCCGCCGATGAGGAGAGATGACGGCATTTCTGCCATTGCCCGTGGCAGATAAGCCAGACAGCCCACTAGGGTGACATACCATAAAAAACGCAAACCTACCCCCTTCATTAGCTCAACCTACACAGATGACCATAATATCATTAATGATATGTCCAATAGAAATTGCAATGGTAAGGCGATATGATGCAAAAGTATGCACATCTATCATCTGCCCACTTAGCTGAGTATGTTGAGCGCGTTACAGGAATGTTTGAAACTGGGAATAATGAAGTAGTTACGAATCAGTTACGTCATGGTTAAAATAAAAAAGCCACTCGTATAAGAATGGCTTATTTATTGGTCGGGACAGCAAGATTCGAACTTGCAAGCAAACATGCTATGCCAATCTATGCCATACCTAGCAACGCTTCTACACGCTAATGTTATGTCATAGTTGTGCATAATTAGGTTGGTGATAGCCACAAGGACGCCACAAAATTACTTAATGCCTATGTTCTAAATATTTACTTTATTGGAAAGATAATTTACCGCACTATCGACCCTGCTATTTTTACGCAGCAATACTATAAAAAGTTGCTGGCGCCTTAACCCGTTCGACTCTTTGATTGACAGCATAGGTCAAAGACCATCTGTAAAGTACGCTTGGATTCAACACAATCATCTCCACTGGCCGATTTCAGCAATGTGTCAGGTATTAAAGTGGTTATTACCATCACTGGACGCGCGAAACTGCTCAACTCCGCATCTGTGATGATGCATTGCTCGCCCATATCGGTGCGATTCACCGAGAAGTCAAAGGTGAGTACGGATGGCCGCGCATGTGGAAAGCACTGCAAGCCAAAGCTATCAAAGTGAGTAAAGAGCGAGTACGCAAGCTAATGAAAGCGTATGGTATTCAAGCGCGAGGTAAACGTAAGTTTGTGGTAACAACTGATAGCAAGCACAACCTACCGATTGCAGGGCTTTATATTGCAGCTGGGGCGCTATTATGTCTCTGATGCACATAGATCAAGACTGGTTCTAGCTAGCTATCGGGCTTTATGTGAAAAACCTCCGTCTGGATTTTTATACGCATTTACTTTTTTAGCTACATCGGTCTCATCAGATAGCCCCGCTATAGCTTTGAATCCTATCTGAGATTTTACTTTCGAAGTAGCCTGTGCCTGAATGTCTTGAACCCCTAGCTCCCATTCAGTTAACATTCGTTTCGCAGTTTCACGAAAACCGGGATAAGTTGATGCGTATTGACCCAATATCGGGACCATTTCATTAATTGCAGAGGTTACCTCGGTTAAGCAGGCTGCCATTTCATAGGCAGGCAGAGATAGTCGAGTTGCACCAAATTGGTGGAGCAGTTTGCCTATTTTCCAGACCTTCTTTCCTCCTAAAGTCAAGCCAGGTAAGCTATCTTGGTACGCGGGGTAAGCCGTAACGGTGACTATGTCATAGACTGGTGCTAAAGCAACGTCAGCAAAACTGGTATAAGTAACCGCGTAGTTTTTAAGATGTGCATCTGCATTACGCAAACCATAGTTAAGCAGTAGTAGCTTAAATATTTGCGCATCTTAAACGCATATTAAGGATGGATAAATTACGATTGCGAGGCTTTAGTGGTGCGCAAGATGAGTTTTTATTGGCAGCCACCGCACAAAACTTAAGGCGAATGGCTAACACCAATAGCAAAAGAAGTAGATCTAATGACTGCATAACGACATAGCGCGGCACTAGACCCGATGAATTCATCGCCGCAATTCAAACCAAAATCAAAAATAGGCTGAAATAAAAATTCTGCTAGGTGGTAGAGCTAAATTAAATGAAAGTTTTTCAACGGAATACCCCACTTAGTTGCCGGATATCGTAAATTAGCAACTGTCGGCAATAGGGTCGGAAGTCACGACTATGAGCCTCTGCTTTACTACAACTCAATTTTATTAGGTATCACTGACCGCTTTGTACCAAGCTAATTAAAAGCTCATGGGACAAGTCGCGACCCCAACTGAGACATTCGCTTGATTTCACCAAATGACAGCAACTAACTCCAAGCCAGTCAGAAAATGAGTTTTTCAACAGAATAGACCCAAATCAGCCGATCAACCTTTGCAGCGCAATGTCTGCTTTTAGAAATAGTTCGCCATTGAATTGGGTGATGTACGTCGCAAGCTTGGGACGCACCGTTCTACCATTCAACTGAACTACACCCGCGAGGAACGCGATTTTACGACAGTTTCTACGATATGATCCGGGGTGACTGTGATGACTGTCTAGATATTGGTCTATTCTTTCATGTCGTAGATACTGAAGATGTGAGACACATTTAACATTAGATATGAATTTAGAATGAACTAATCAAATTGGGCTGTCTCTTAACGCAAGCTTGTGTACCAGATAGGCCGGCGCATGTAGCTACGACAGTCCAAGTCCTGCTTGACTCTGGCAATAAATATAACTTAACCCAAAGAGGCAATATCTAAATGGATAAATTTCTTAATTATCTTGCACGTGGCATTATGATCACCAGTGTTTGTTTCTCCGCACATACCATGGCTGCAGAAGCACTTCCAGCCATTGCTGAAACCCAAATTACGGTCGACATACCAGTTAAGCTGAAAGAGGCTAAAGTGTTGTTTAACATGGACCATATAGCTCTTGCGGGTGATTTGCCTGTAGGCATGAAATACATGGATCTTCTCAACAAGAAAATGAAAATGGATGAAACACTCGGTAAAATTATCGGCATATTTCATGGTTCGGCTGCTTTCATGACATTAAACGACCAGTCCTACAATGCTGAACGCAAGGTTACCACTGGCAACCCCTACAAGGTGCTGATCGAGGGACTGATAGCTTCTGGCGTACAGATCGAGGAATGTGCAGTATCTATGAAGGGGCATCACTGGACCAACAAGGACTTGCTGCCGGGTGTAAAAGTGAATAGCGGCGCAATTGGCCGTATTATCCAGTTAACGCAAGAAGGCTATGCGCAGATCCAGCCGTAACATCCACTGCGCATGATTTAGTATTAAGGAGAACCACCTTTTGGAAGATTCTCCAATCGTCAGGCCGGAGGCCTTCGTGCCGAAACGACTATCGTGGTAGAAAATGGATGGGAGAGTTTTCCAGGAAAAAAAACAGAAAAATGTATAGTCTGTAGGCATGATTGTTATGAAAGGTGAGCGAAATTCTGCATTAAATGAACTTAACGAACAGCAGAAATAGGTTGGTTAGTGCTAGATATGCCGATTAGTTTTGCGTACGTTCTACTCTCAGGAGCAGAGATCGATGTTACCCAAACTGATTGCCGTTTCAGTAAATTGATCTCCCACAGATAAGGAAAATATTAATGAAACAGGAAGTCCGAAAAGATTTTGACAAGGAAGCAGCTCAGTGGGATACGAATCCCTTTAGAACTAAGTTGGCAAGTCAAGTGGCTGCAGCCATAATCCGCGAAATCCAGCCATCCCTTGAGATGAAGGTACTTGACTTCGGATGCGGTACAGGGCTTCTCACACTTAAGCTACAACCGCTCGTTAAATCGATTACTGGCGCGGACAGTTCGCACGGCATGCTTGGCGTATTGAAGGATAAAATCAAGACGCAAGGGCTGACCAATGTTCACACTGAATTTGTGGACTTTGAAAAGGGCGAGCATATCAAAGGCGACTACAACCTCATCGTTAGCAGCATGGTAGCCCACCATGTGCCAGAC
>DAIDAH010000223.1 GCA_027310735.1 Methylotenera sp.
TCGCCTCACAAAAAAGTGGACAAAAGATTTTTATGACGCCGCGCAATAATTGCCAAAATACTGAATTAGACACCAAAGCAGTTGCAGCTTAAGATCATAGACAACCACTATCGCAATGAATAGCATCTATTTTGATCACAATGCAACCACCGCGCTGGATGAGCGTGTGCTAGAAGCTATGTTGCCGTGGATGCGCACACAAGCAGGCAATGCTACCAGCCGCCACATCTTTGGTCGGTCAGCGCGCGATGCAATTGAATATGCCCGCAGTCAGGTTGCTGAAGCTTGTGGCGCATATGCCTCACAAGTAGTTTTTACGGCGAGCGGTACAGAGGCAAACAACTTTGCGATTAAAGGCATCGCAGCCGCTAAACCTAATAAACAAATTCTAACCAGTGCAATTGAACATCCTTGTGTTACTCGTCCTGCGTTAGCTTTACAGCAACAAGGCTGGCCAACACAGCAGATTGCAGTAGATGCTAATGGGCAGATTGACATAGCCACATTAAGAACATTGCTTGCTGTGCCAACCGGCTTAGTTTCAGTCATGTTAGCGAATAATGAAACTGGTGTAGTTCAAGACTTGGCAACGATTGCCGAGATTGCGCATACGTCAGGTGCTTTTATACATACTGATGCAGTGCAAGCTTTAGGTAAAATTAACGTTAATTTTTCAGACTTAAACGTTAATGCCATGACGATTTCGAGTCATAAGATTAACGGCCCTCAAGGCGCGGCAGCACTCATTTTAGACAAGCGTGTTGACATACAACCACTGCTACATGGCGGCGGGCAAGAAAAAGGCTTACGCAGCGGCACTGAAAACTTAGCGGCAATTGTTGGCTTTGGTGTGGCATGCACACTTGCAGCCGCCAATACCAACCACTTTGCAAGCCACACACAATCGTTGCGTGACCAGCTTGAAACAGGCTTAAAACAGTTAAATGTCACTATTTTTGGTGAAAAAGTTGCACGTATTCCGAACACCAGCTTTTTCGCGGTAGACGGGATTGAAGGTGAAACTTTAGTCATGGCACTAGATCGAAAAGGTTACGCAGTAGCCAGCGGTTCAGCGTGCTCCAGTGACAGCACAGAACCTAGCCATGTGCTTTTAGCGATGGGGGTGCCAGCAGACGCAGCCAGAGGTGCGATACGTGTCAGCTTTGGTGCAACCAATACATTAGAACAAGTGAATGACTTCTTAATGATTCTAAAGAATGAAATTTTGAGATTGAAACAATTAACTTCTATCGCGGCATAAGGCTGCAATCAATAGACAAATCGCAAGGAAAAGCAATGTCAGTAGAAATGCCTGTAATGAAAGACACATACACAGAAGATGGTCTAGCCAAAGACGATATGCCAATTTATTTGGACTACTCTGCAACTACACCTGTTGATTCTCGTGTTGCAGCAAAAATGATTCCATACATTACCGAGCATTTTGGCAACCCAGCCTCACGCAGCCACCCATATGGCTGGACAGCTGAAAAAGCGGTTGAAAACGCACGTGAAGAAGTTGCTAAATTAGTCGGTGCTGACCCACGTGAAATCGTGTGGACATCTGGCGCAACAGAGTCAAACAACTTGGCTATTAAAGGCGCAGCTAATTTCTACAGCGGCAAAGGTAAGCACATTATCACTATCACCACCGAACATAAGGCGGTAATTGACCCAGTGCGCGAACTGGAACGCCAAGGCTTTACAGCAACATATTTAGATCCAGAACCGAATGGTTTGATTGACTTGGCCAAATTCAAGGCGGCGATTCGCCCAGATACCGTTTTAGCTTCTGTAATGTTCGTAAACAATGAAATCGGTGTAATTCAAGACATTACGTCGATTGGTAACATCTGCCGTGAAAACAACATTATTTTCCACGTAGATGCCGCTCAGGCGACTGGCAAAGTAGACATTGACTTAACCAAGCTACCTGTTGATTTAATGAGCTTTAGCGCACACAAAACTTATGGCCCAAAAGGCATCGGCGCACTGTATGTTCGCCGCAAACCACGTATCCGCATTGAGGCACAAATGCACGGCGGCGGTCATGAGCGCGGCATGCGTTCCGGCACATTGGCAACACACCAAATCGTTGGCATGGGCGAGGCATTCCGTATCGCTCGTGAAGAAATGCATGTTGAAAATGAACGCATTCGCCGCTTACGCGACAAACTACTAAAAGGCTTACAATCTATTGAAGAGGTATATGTGAATGGTGATTTAGTGCAACGTGTACCACATAACCTGAACATCAGTTTCAATTATGTAGAAGGTGAATCACTGATTATGGCGGTAAAAGGCATTGCAGTATCCAGCGGTTCTGCATGTACTTCAGCCAGCCTAGAACCTAGCTATGTATTACGTGCACTAGGCCGCTCAGACGAGTTGGCTCATAGCTCAATCCGCTTTTCTATCGGTCGCTTCACGACAGAAGCCGATGTGGACTACACCATCGAACTCATGAAAAGCAAAATTGATAAACTAAGAGAACTCTCTCCACTTTGGGAGATGTTCAAAGACGGTGTGGATTTAACCAAAGTACAATGGGCCGCACATTAGAAATTGCCATTTATTCGCCTAGCGGTGTTGTCGAGTAACTCGTTTAGAGAAAACTAAACTTCGCAACTCTCCGCCTTGCTAGACAAAAAATTATCAATTTCTTAAACAGTAATTCATTTAATGCAACACAAGCGCTTGAAATAGGAAGCAAAATCAAGGCGGCAAGCTGAAGACAGTACGATTAGTACGGCGAAGCGCAGTCAACGCCGAGTTTGCGATGTATTTCAAACGCATTTAGGAGAAGCAAATGGCATATTCAGACAAGGTATTAGACCACTACGAAAATCCACGTAACGTGGGCAGTTTAGATAAAAATGACCCTCAAGTTGGTACTGGCATGGTTGGTGCGCCAGCTTGTGGCGATGTGATGAAGCTAATGATTAAAGTAAATGATGACGGCATTATTGAAGATGCCAAATTCAAAACCTATGGTTGCGGCTCTGCGATTGCTTCTAGCTCTTTAGTAACAGAATGGTTAAAAGGTAAAACCATTGATGAAGCTTACGCCATTAAAAATTCTGCCATTGCAGAAGAGTTAGCTTTACCACCAGTGAAAATTCACTGCTCAGTATTAGCTGAAGATGCAATTAAAGCAGCCGTAGCTGACATCAAAGCAAAACAGTCAGCAAAAGAAGCAGCTTAATTTAAACGTTAAAGAAACTCATTATGGCAATCACACTGACACAAACCGCCGCAGACCGCGTTGAAAAATTCTTGGCGAACCGAGGCAAAGGTATCGGCTTACGCTTGGGTGTTAAAACTACAGGCTGCTCTGGCATGGCTTACACACTTGAGTTCGTAGATGAGCTCAACGAAGAAGATGTTACCTTTGAAAGCCACGGTGTAAAAGTGATTATTGACCCTAAGAGTATTGTTTACCTTGATGGTACGGAGCTCGACTTCACCAAAGAGGGCTTAAACGAAGGCTTCAAGTTTAACAACCCTAACGTGAAAGACGAATGTGGTTGCGGTGAAAGCTTTACAGTGTGAGCCAGAACTACTTCGCGCTATTTGGCTTAAGTCCGCTATTTGATATTGAGCTTAAGACATTAGAAAGTAATTACCGTAAGATTCAATCCGAGTCACACCCTGACCGCTTTGTCACAGCGTCAGCTGCGGAAAAGCTAGCCTCGATGCAAACAGCAACACTTGCAAATGAAGCTTATCAAACACTTAAACATCCAGCTAATCGAGCCAAGTATTTGCTGGAATTAAATGGCATTACAGCAGTGAGCGACAGCAACACTGCCATGCCTATGCAGTTCCTCATGCAGCAAATGGAGTGGCGTGAGGCGCTGGAAGATGCGAGAGCAGCAAGAGATATCGCCACATTAGAAGACTTGCATCACGAGATGCAAGCCGAATCAAAAAGCTTGCAAGCAAACTTAACGCAATTGCTCGATGAAAAAAAAGACTACGCTACAGCGACTGAAATCACCCGCAAACTCATTTTTATTGATAAAGTGTGCGCGGATATTTACAAAGCTATCGAACAACTAGAATAACTTTAAACTATCCGTTTTGATTCAAACTCTGTTAACGAAAACTCACTAATTACTAAAATGGCATTACTCCAAATCTCCGAACCTGGCATGAGTGCCGCACCCCACCAACATAGGTTGGCTGTAGGCATTGATTTAGGCACCACAAATTCACTGGTAGCCACGGTTCGTAGCGGCATGAGTACGGTATTACAAGACGATTTTGGCCACTCCCTGTTACCTTCAGTCGTGCGCTACAACCCAAACGGTGACGTAATCGTAGGTCACGAAGCACAAGCGCAGCAAAGCACAGACCCGACCAACACC
>DAIDAH010000224.1 GCA_027310735.1 Methylotenera sp.
CTGGCGACTAACGTGGCTGAAACTTCGCTAACTGTACCTGGCATTAAGTATGTGATTGATGCTGGCTTGGCGCGGATGAACCGTTACAGTACCCGTGCCAAAGTTGAGCAGTTGCAGATTGAGAAAATTAGCCAAGCGGCAGCCAAGCAAAGGGCAGGGCGTTGCGGTCGAGTGTCGAACGGCATCTGTGTGCGCTTGTATTCCGAAGAAGACTTCAATGGTCGACCAGAATTTACCGAGCCGGAAATCCTTCGCAGTTCGTTGGCATCAGTCATTTTACGCATGGCAGCCTTGCGTTTAGGTGATGTTACCGAGTTCCCGTTTATTGAAGCGCCGAGTAGCCGACTCATTACCGATGGTTATCAACTGCTACAAGAGCTTGGCGCGGTGGATAGTCGTCGTCAGATTACCGAGACCGGACTACAACTGGCAAGGCTACCTTTAGACCCACGTGTCGGACGTATGATTCTAGCCGCAAAACGTGAGCACTGTTTGAATGAAATCCTGATTATTGCCAGCGTGCTCAGTATTCAAGATCCGCGTGAAAGACCCATGGATAAACGCGAAGCGGCGGATAATGCGCACGCCAAGTTTGCCGGTGAAGGCTCTGACTTCATGAGCTACCTCAAACTATGGGATTTCTTTGATAACGCGCTCAAAACTAAAAAATCTAATAAAGACTTATTGAATCAGTGTCACACTAACTTCCTGTCATTCCTGCGTTTAAAAGAATGGCGCGAGCTGCACGGGCAAATTAAGCAAATTACCGATGAAATGGAATTCAAGCTTAACGAAAAAGAAGCCAACTTTGAACAGATCCACAAAGCACTATTGGCGGGCTTGTTAGGCAATATCGGTTTCAAAGATGGTGATAGCGATTCATACTCTGGCGCACGCGGCATTCGTTTTCATGTGGCGCCCGGCTCCACACTCAAAAAAACGCGTCCAAAATGGGTGATTGCGGCCGAACTGGTGGATACCACCAAATTGTATGCGCGTTGTGTCGCTAAGATTGAACCGGATTGGATAGAGCCACTTGCCAGAGGTTTGACTGAAAGCCAATACTCAGACCCGCGTTGGGATAGAAAAATGGGTATGGTCAATGCATGGGAACGTGTTTCCTTGTATGGCCTGACGATTATCCCCAAGCGTCGTATGCATTACGGGCCAATCAACCCACAAGAATCGCGTGAGATATTTATCCGCGAAGCCTTGGCTAACGGTGAGTTTGATACACGCGCGGCATTTTTTACTGCCAACGAGCGTTTGATTGCAGAGGTGGAAGAGCTTGAGCATAAGGCACGTCGTCAGGATGTGCTGGTTGATGAGCATCAATTATTTGCGTTCTATGACGCAAAAGTTCCAGCAGATATTTTTCAGGCGGCGACGTTTGAAAAATGGCGTGAAACGGCGGAGAAAGAGAATCCGAGATTGTTGTATCTGACCCGTGATGATTTGATGCGTCATGGTGCTGATGCGATTACCGCAGTGCAGTTCCCAGAAAAAATCGTGTTGGATGGCGTAGAAGTGCAGCTCAAGTATCGTTTTGAGCCTAGCCACGTGTTGGATGGTGTCACCGCCACAGTACCGCTGGCTTTATTGAATCAGCTTAACCCTACGCAAACCGAATGGCTGGTGCCAGGCATGTTGCGTGAAAAGCTCACCTATTTGATTAAAGCCTTGCCGAAGACTTTCCGCCGAGTGTGTGTGCCTGTGCCAGAGCTTGTGACCAGATTTCTGGAGCAGACCAAAGTTGGTGAAGGTCCGATTAAACAAGTGTTAGCAGTGTATATTCAACGTGAAACCACATTAAAAATATCAGTAGAGGACTGGACTGAATCCACGCCAGCGCATCTACTCATGAACTTCAGTGTAATCGATGACGCTGGGCGAGAACTAGCAATGGGGCGTGATTGGAATGCGCTCAAAAAACAACTCGGTTCAGCCGCACAACTCACTTTTAGGAATACGTCGCCAGACATCGAGAAAACAGGTCTGAAACAGTGGGATTTTGGCGACTTACCCGCCACACTCAGTTTTGAACGTGATGGCTTAAAAGTGATAGGTTATCCAGCACTTGAAGATGATGTCGATAGTGTGTCGGTAAAGCTATTTGATACAGAACGTGAGGCTGAGGTAAATCTACGTAAAGGTATTTGCCGCTTAATGCGTTTTGAGTTAAAAGAACAAATGAAGCAGCTTGAAAAAAGCCTGCCGAATTTTAATCAATACGCGTTAACGCTCAGAAATGTAATGTCGCCTGAAGATTTACGTGAAGATATGATTAGTGCCATTGCTGATCGTGCATTTATTGGTGAAGATGATTTACCGCGCACTAATGCCGAGTTTATGAAGTTGAAGCAACGTGCCAGAACTCGCCTGCCAGCAGTAAGTGAAGCCGTTGCACGTCAAGCGCAGGCCATTGCAACGGAATATCAATTGCTAGCAGCCAAGCAAAACCAAATGGCGGCAACGGTGAATCGTCTAAAACGTGACTTGGAGCAGCAAGTGTGCCTACTTGTCTACAAAGGTTGCTTTAGCCAAACGCCATGGGAGCAGCTGCAGCATGTGCCGCGCTACTTGAAAGCATTGCGCTTAAGAATTGAAAAGCATCCAGCTAACCCAGAGCGTGATGGTAAGAATGCAGGCAGTGTGGGCGTGTTGTGGCAAAAATGGCAAGATAAGATTAATGCACTTAATCAGGCGCATCTGGATATTCCGCAGTCCTTGCAGGACTATCGCTGGTTAATAGAAGAGCTTCGAGTTTCGTTGTTTGCGCAAGAACTTAAAACGCCATTTCCAATCTCAATCAAACGCCTTGAAAAAACATGGCAAGACATGCGCCTTTAAATGCAAATAGAGCAAAACCAAATCGATCATCAAGTCTTTGATACCTTTATGCAGGAGTCGCGTTTACTCGCGAAACGCGGCGATAATCAGATTAGTATTAATATCAGCCGAAATACGCTGATTGCGATTCTATTCTCATTGCTACTGCATGCCGTGATCTTTTTTGTGGTGCCTAAAGTTGACTTCAACACAGCTTCTGTACCGCCACATCAAACTATTGATGTTAGCCTTGCTCCGCCATCTGAGCCAAAAGTAGTCGTGCAAAGCCAAGTAAAGAAGCCACCTAAAAAGGTATTGAAATCTACTCCAAAAGTGATTGCGCAGCAGCCTAAAGCTAATCAGGAACCTTCATTTTCTGTACCTGATGTTCCTGTGATACCTAAGCCTAGCCCAGAGGTTTTGCCACCAAAAGAAAGTGCACCTACAGATATGATGTCTTACGTGAAAGCTAGGCAGGCGCAACGGCAGGCAATAGAGGCTGATGCTGCAAGACAGAATGCAGAAGCGGTGGCTAGAGAGCGAGGCCCTACTGACGAACAAATGCGAGATGAAAGAATTAAGCGTAATTTACAATCGGGCACTAATGGTATTTTTGATATCACTAGCTTAAGTAGCCGTCATGCAAGTTTTTCTTTCAGGGGCTGGACGAATGATTACAGCAGCTCCAGACGACAGTTTTTTGAAGTCGATGCGAGCAGTGGGCAAGATATTCGATTGATTATGATTAAGAAGATGATAGGTCTGATTCGAGAGCATTATCAAGGGGACTTTAATTGGGATTCACAACGCATGGGGCGTGTCATCGTTTTATCTGCGCGGCTTGAAGATAACTCTGGGTTGGAGGATTTTATGATGACGGAATTTTTTGGGCCTAATTATAAAAATACTCAGTAATACGTGTTGCTGAGATTGCGATCCAACGAGGATGCCAATTTCAAGAGCATTCATATCTGCAAATAATGTAGCGTTTTGCTTTATATCAAGACCTGCTGGTGAAATTAAAGTTAAACTTCGGCGAGTTTAACCACTAGTTAAAGATGGTTACTGCATCTTCTTGGAGAGTGTAATGCGCAACATCCTGTTGTTCGGAACGAATAATCATAAATTCGTATTGCTTAATGAAAGCGAACCTGGAGAAGAGGATGGCATCCGATCCAATCAGTATTTGATCGTACATGAAGATGCTGGCGTGTTGTTGGATCCAGGTGGTTTTGGTGTAATGCCGCGTGTACTGGCCGAGATGTTGCGTTATGTGTCAGTTGATCAGGTGCGTGGCATTTTTCTTTCCCATCAAGACCCGGACATTGTCGGAGGCTTATCTACCTGGCTGGAACTAATTAAGGCGCCTGTCTATATTTCACGCATCTGGATGCGATTTCTACCGCATTACGGTTTGAAAAATATGTCGCAGTTCATCGGTGTTTCTGATGAAGGAATGGACTGCGA
>DAIDAH010000225.1 GCA_027310735.1 Methylotenera sp.
TCATATTCCAACAGACATGACACTCGTTGCTGGCATGACTTGCTCGGTGATTGTTAAGCCTAAAAAAGAATGAGGTGGCATTCAACCCAACAGACATATTCAGGTTAAAGCCACCACTAACATCACTGAACAATAGTCATCTAATGTTTTAGATGCACGCTTCTTACTGAGCCTGCAAGTATTGTGCGATAGCCTCAATATCTTCTTCAGACAAACCTTTGACAACCTCATGCATTGCCGTTGCAGCAGGGCGCTCATTGCCGTAAAAAACTTTAAGCTGCCGCTTCAAGTATTCCTCATGCTGCCCACCAAGTCTAGGTGTAGCCTCTTTGCCTTCTCCCTTCTCGCCATGACACACCTTACAGGGTGGAACTCCCTTCTCGGCATGACCTTCGGTAAAAATACGCCTACCTAGATCATACTTCGCTTGATCTGATATCTTGCCGAGGTGCACTGGACTCTGAGCTTCATAAAATGCTGCTAATTGCTGAATATCATCATCAGAAAGCCTAGAGGAAATTCCCCACATAAATCGCTTAGCATTTTCTTCAGTACGTGATTTATCGCGGAATGCCTTCATCTGGTTAATAAAGTAAGGCGCAGGCTCTCCTGCAAGTTGTGGAAACAGCTCAGAACTTGTCGTGCCTCCACGCCCATGACACACTGAACATAATTGACGCTCAAGCTTAGGTGCCTGATCGGCAGCAAATGCAGAAGAAGCCATCACGAGACTAATCAACCCAAAAGACATCCAAATACGGTTATTCATGATTATTCTCCAAGTGAATTAAAAGGCAAACCAAGTGTTAAGGAACAAGGTATTTCTATCACTTGGCTTGAGTCCTAAGTTATCTGCATCACTTGAACCATCAAATTTAAGATACCCCGTGTACTGCAAAGATACTCTGGCAAATGTCCATGGATCATAGTCGAGCTGAATAACATAACTTTGAGTATCCGGCTTGGTCACCAAGTTGTTTCCTGAAGAAAATGCAACCGAATCGTTACTACCTGTAGTATTAAAATATGCAAGAGAAGCACCATATTTACGATTGTAGAGATAGCTCGCCTTGGCCTTGAACGTATTTAAATGATTTTGAGGATTGCAAGCCCCAGTAGCGCAAGCAGGATCATAGCTTGCCCTGTTATCCTGCAATTCATGAATGTAAGAAGTCTGTAAAGTCACAATATAAGGATCTGACAGGTACTGGTACTGTGCATCTAACGCAGTGTCGGTTAGACGATCTGTAGCACCGTGTGGATTTAATGGGTCAGGAAATTTGTCTACCTGCATCCCGTAAGTACCAACCATCAAAGAATTAGCGCCCCAATCTTCATTCCATGCCAAGCGCCAGTAAGGATTATTGCGCCCGTCTATTCTCGTCACACCACCATTCCAATCCTGACCAGCACTTAATATGCGAAAAGCTTTATTAGCGTTACCGTAGAACGATAGCTCACCATACAGATGTCTGTCATACCAGAAATAAGCACCTAAACCAGCCACCTGCTGACTTAGCCCACCTTCAATAATAGAACTCGTATAACTCGGCCCAGGGACATTAGGAAGATTAGGGCCGTTAAATGGAAAACCCCAAGCAGGCGTGGTGTTCCAAACATCCTGTACAGATGGATTATTGTTAAGACTCAGGCCAAAGACCGTATTTTTACCAAAAACATCATGGCTCAATACAAAACGAATATCGGTGTTATCCAAGGCACTATGCCCTACGAACTTTCCATCGTCATGAACTATTCCATTATTCGAGTAAGTCCATTGAGCGAACATCCCAGCATTGTCACTTAACTTACCTGCAAGAAAAAGCCCAAGTACATCAAACTGCGGGTCATTCTCCCGCGCCATAATTCTTGCCCCCGTATTGTCATGATTCTTGGCAAGTCCGGTCATCGAAAACTGCATCATAGCGGCTAATGGCAGTAACTTTCGTTCACCCAATGTATAGCCATTGAGTTTGAACTCCCTGCCAAATGGCGTCAATTCCGGAAAACTAGTATGACAAGCCGCGCAGTCCATTCCAGTCTGCCGGGCGAATGATGGAACTGCAAAGCTTATCGTCGGCGTTAAAGTAAATGCGACTAAAGCAAGAAACAAAATTTGCCTGAAGATTCTGAGCATGTTATGACTCCTTTGAAGATATAAACAACTAATTAAGTCAATCTACGCCGATCACTAGAACAAAGCTTGATGTAAATCAAACTGCAGACCAATAAAGATACCTATATTTCCCACGCTGTCAGCTTGTTGTCAGCCTTTGGCTATATAAGGTACTCCGCATCAAAAACAATATTTTTTAAGATAACCAATAGAAGCACAGTGGACTCATCCTTGAAGCGTAATGTGAGCTGAGCCATAAACTGCAATTTTGCTCTCGACACAAAGATATCTTTTAAATAACTCCTTCGGTGAACCTAAAATTTTATTTTTTATAAAGATTTAGGCGTACTTAAATTTTTATAAAACAAAACTGTAATCAATAATTAACACCAAGTGATCGTAATTATGGATTAGCATTTGCCCATTTTAAGAAGTCATCCATAGACCCAAATGAACGCCCGTTTAATTCTCACTGTAATTTTATTATTTTTTTTCATACAAAATGTTTACGCCCTGCCATCTTTTTCCCGTCAAACTGGACAAAGTTGTGCGGCTTGTCATTTGAGCTATGGAGAGCTTACCCCTTCAGGGCGCCAGTTCAAGCTGTTGGGATACTCGACAGGTAATTATGTAATTCCCTTGTCTGTGACAGGCACTGCATCTAAAACCATAATTAACAATACTTCTAGCAGCATAGATCCTAGCATCACTATGGCAAAGAACAACTTAGTGATTCCCGAAGAGGCTAGTCTTTATATCGCTGGAAAGTTTTACGAAAATCTGGGTAGTTACATAAAGCTAACCCTTAATGCAGCTAATACCAGCCCATTATTTAACTCTCAAGGCGTACAAACTGGTACAAAGGTTGGTGGAGATACTTATCTTGATGCTTCTGAAATTCGCTATGCAAACTATCTGATAAAAGGTAACCACAATGTAGTGGTTGGTGCCTCATTAAATAACGCACCAACGATTCAGGATTTATGGAAAATATCTCCTGTTAATGGGTATCCATATAGAACATCAAATTTACTGAATGCTTGGGGAATTGGCCAGTTCGGACCCACCACGTTAATTGATGGCAGCTTAAATTCGCAGGTAGCTGGGATAAGCGTTTACACGATGATAGATGATAGCATTTATGCAGAGTTCGCTGAATATACACGTTTCTCTACACCACTAAAAGTCATATCCGTATCAGGGGATTTGAACACAGTTTCTTCATCCCCTAACCCATACTGGCGTTTAGCTTATAACCATGTTCAAGATAATAACTCCTATATGCTCGGCACCTTTGGCATGATTACGGATTTAAAAAATGACCCGGATATTTCAGGATCCTCTGGAGGAAAATACACCGATATTGGTTTTGATTTTGAATATCAGCACATCACCGATACGCATTCATGGTCGACACGCATGACTTACATTATGGAGCAGGTCGATTGGGATGCTCAATCAGTTCGTAATATGAACCATGACGCAAACCACGGCAGACTAAACACCCTGAAGGCTCAGTTAGGCTACAACTACAAGCACCAATTAGGCGCACAAGTTTTTAGCTTTTACACCAACGGCAGTACCGACAATAATTATTGGACTTACAATGAAAATGTTTCGTCGGGTGCATGCAATCAAACCAATTCTGAACTAGCTTTTTGCTCGGCCAATGGTAGCCCCAAGACAAGTGGTTCTGGCTTTGAGCTTTACTATGAGCCGATTCCATATACTCATGTTGCACTACAACAAACCTTCTATAATAACTTCTTAGGAGGATCAACTTTCTACGACAATAGCTCAGGCATACTACGTACAGCAAAAGATAATAACCTGACCTACTTATATGCAGTTTTTTCTTATTAACAAGATAATTTCATCTGCCACTTCATCATTTTTATTGTTGCACTAATATGGACTTCTTACTTGAGTTCGCCAAATAAATAAAAGAACTAGCCAAATGGAAAGTGTATTAACTACAATGCATTTGTGCAAATATTGATCATGCCACTATTGTTTAACTTTTAGGAAAAATCAGATGAAAAAATCACTAGTCCCGTTATTGCTTGCAGGCTTGATCTCAGCATGCGCATCGCAACACGTAAAAGAAACACCTGTACCTGTAGCAAGTACGCC
>DAIDAH010000226.1 GCA_027310735.1 Methylotenera sp.
CGGTAGTTTTTCCTCTGAATATTGAAGAAGTACAGGCCGTAATCAAGCTCTGCAATCAATACAAGGTGCCTGTAGTACCGCGTGGACGTGGCACTGGTACGGCGGGCGGTAGTGTGCCTGAGGTCGGTGGTGTGGCGCTGTCATTAGAGCGTATGAATAAAATTATCAGCGTTGATCCTGATAATCGTATGGCAATTGTTGAGCCTGGTGTTTTGAATCAAGAACTGCAAGATGCGATTAAGGGCGTTGGTTTCTTTTGGCCGCCAGATCCTTCGAGTGCGGCATATTGCAGTATTGGTGGTAACTTGGCGACTTGCGCAGCGGGCCCTCATGCAGTCAAGTACGGGGTTGCTCGTGATCATGTGCTTGGGCTTAAAGCCGTCACTGGTAGCGGCGATATTATTAAAACTGGCTGTTACACCAGTAAGGGTGTTGTTGGCTACGATTTAACCAGATTGTTAGTGGGTTCGGAAGGCACCTTGGCGGTAATCGTTGAGGCTACACTCAAGCTGACACCATTGCCTAAGCATACTGGCGGCATTACCGCTGAATTTGTGGATACAGCAAGCTGTGCACATGCGATTGCCGCGATTATGGCACAGCCATATACACCAAGTGCTTTGGAATTTCTAGATAACGGTGCGCTCAATTTGATTCGTGGTCGCCATAAAAATCTGTTGCCTGAAAATGCGCGTGCCTATTTGATGATAGAGGTTGATGGTGCTCAGCAAGAGATTGTCGAGGCAACACAAGCAATTTTACAAGCTTGCCAAGTGGAAGGGCTAATCGAGGCTAAATCAGCCGAAGATACCAAGGCATTGTGGGCGGCACGTAAAGCTTTATCTCCGTTGCTAAAAGATATTGCGCCTAAAAAAATCAATGAAGATATTGCTGTGCCAGTCTCTTACTTACCTGAGTTGTTGACGGGCTTAGAGAAGCTCGCTGCACAATACCAGATTTCAAACGTCAATTTTGGTCATGCTGGCAATGGCAATATTCATGTTAACTTGCTGGTTAATCCAGACAATGCGGAAGAAATGAAGCGTGCTTATGCCTGTCTGGATGAAGTGTTCAGTCTGGTGTTATCACTGCAGGGTACATTGTCTGGTGAGCACGGTGTTGGTATGGCAAAGCGTCCATTTATCACGCGTGAGATTGATGAAGCTACCATCAACCTGATGAAGGCGGTAAAGCTGACCTTTGATAATCATAATATCCTGAATCCAGGTAAGCTGTTTCCATAACTCTGACTCGTAGTCCTATTAAGCCTGTAAATTGGAATGAGAACAGGCGCTTATTGGCAACTCACTTCTTTTAACTCGGCTCCCGGGAACTCAGGTTTTAACTGGCGAAGTTCTGTCGCATCAGCTTCTGATATATTCTTGAATACTAGGCTTGAGTGGTCTTTTCCTTGATTACGTAGTGTTTTTGTTGCGTCTTTCACGCCTTTTTCTTTCAATTCGTTTAGTAGCTTATTGGCTAGTTGCTCATCTTCAAAAATGCCAAATGAGATTGCGTTTTTCCACTTGGGCTCTTGCACTACGAATAAATCATTAATTCCCAATGCTTTTAATTCAGCTGCTTTGGCTTGTGCGGCTTGTGCCGTTTTTAATGGTGGTTTGTAGACCCAGAAGCGGCTTCCTTGCGATGATGGTTGTTCTTTAACTGTGGCCTGTAATGCAAGTCTGTTGATTGCATTTTGTGCGCTAGTTATATTAGATGCTGAAAATGTGCCCCATTCAAAACATGCGGTAGTTACGGGGGGTGGTACTATCGCTGGTTTTGGTGATTCGATATTTTTTTTAGGTAAAGCCTCGATTTGCTTTTGAGTTAGGATGCTTATTTTTTCAGGCTCAATTTCTAAGCGTTTGGCTAGCGGGGCACTTGGTAAAATAATGTTTATGTTGAAATAAATCAGCAAGCCAATATTGATTAGTATTAATATCCAAATCAGTTTTTTCATTGCAATTCACTTTGTACAGAATATGTAGACCTAGAATTTTCGAGTAGGTATAGGCCTTGTAAAACCAGATTATCAACGATTAATACTTGGTTTGTCACGCGGCCAACGAGACTGTCATAAATTGCCTTAGCGTTGCCACCACTTATGATAATGGCAGGTGATTGTTGCGATAGTGTGTGTAACTCATGTGCCATCAATGTAATCGCACCAATAATGGCATGCAGTGCGCCAGATTGAATAGCCTCCAATGTGTTTTTAGCAAAAATTACTGAGTGTATTTTAGTAGTAGCGCTAGCCTCTAGTGAGGCTTTTGCTAATTGTGCTGTGGCAAGCCCCAAGCTCTGCTGCATTAAGATTAGTCCAGGTAAAATCAACCCACCTATAAACTCACCACGGTGATTATGATGGGGTAGTGGGTTCTGCACATTAAGCGCATCAATAGTCACTGCGGTACCCGCATTAACTACGACACAAGGTGCTAGTTGGCTGTGCCATGCTGAAATGAGTGCTGCCCAGCGGTCACATCCTAATGATTCAGGGGGGACATAGCGATTCATTACGTCACAGGCTTCTGAACTGGCTTTCAACCATTGTACGGGTATTGCAAATGCAGATAATTTTTCAGAGAGTAATGTTGCATGTTGCTCGCCAGCTACGTTGGAAATTATTACGCGCTTATAACCTAAAGTTGATGGAGACAAATCCGCAGCTGTCAGCATATTATTAAGGCACGCTCCGTAATTCTGCATTACGCCATCAGCACTAAATACAGCCCATTTTGTTCTGGTATTTCCTGCATCTATAGTTAATAGCATATTTTCTCAATCGGCGTTGATGTTCTAGTGGTGCAGGGTGCGGCATCATGTCACATTCCCAGCATTATTCTAAGTTTGTAAAATCGCGTTGAAACTAATCAACAGAGACGTAACGATGCGGCACTTTAAATTTAAAAAACAAGTTAATTTTTTAAACATTTTAACACCAAGTAATTTAGTCCCAAGTATATTAGGCCCCAGTATTTTAGCGCCATGCTTACTGGGTTTTGTTCCACTTAATGCTTCAGCAGAGCATTTGGCCTTACCTAGTGTAGATGTGAGTGCTACTAGATTATATGATGATAGTTCACAACCGCTAAACACTGGTGATACTGCAGGCATGTTAGAGGCTCATCCTAGTGTCGATTTGTACCAAGCTGGTGGTATCTCTGCATTGCCTTCAATTCGTGGTTTGAATGATGACCGTATTAAGTTTACGGTTGATGGTGCAAGCATCACTTCGGCTTGTGGTAACCATATGAATCCAGCGTTATCCTATATTTCACCAGGTAATGTGAGTCATATAGACGTTTTTGCTGGTATCACGCCAGTGAGTATGGGCGGCGACAGTATTGCCGGTACGATTAATGTGAGTTCTCCAGCTCCAAATTTTGCGCATGATACTGACCATTTGTTGATTGATGGCAGCGCCTCTACATTTTATCGCAGTAACAATAATGGCTTGAGTGCCAATGTTAAAGCCAGTGCAGCGAATCAAAATATGAGTATCGGTTTTTCTGGTGGCGTAGACCGTGCGCAAAGTTATGAAGATGGTCATGGTAATCGGGTGAATTCAACGCAGTTTGACCGTCGCTATCAGAATGTGACTTTTGGTGTTAAAGGTGATGTACAAGATTTAACCGTTAAAATTGGTCATCAAGATATTTTGTATCAAGGTTATGCTAATCAGCGTATGGATATGACAGGGAATAACTCTGATTCCATTAATGTAAATTATAAGTATCAGTTTAACTGGGGTAAGCTTGATACCAGTATTTTCTGGCAAAAGGTGACACATGAAATGGGATTTTTCTCGGCAGAGAAAACAGGCCAGATGCCGATGAATACCGATGGTAAGGATTATGGATATTCAATCAAGTTGGATCTGCCTCTATCCCAAACGAATTTGTTGCGAGTCGGTAACGATTACCAGCGTCAAACTTTAGATGATTACTGGCCACCTGTTGCTGGCAGTAGCATGATGGGACCAAGAACATATATTAATATTAATAATGGCACACGTGATCGTTTTGGTGTGTTTGCAGAAGTTGAGTCGAAGTGGTCTCAGGAGTGGTCAACCATGCTGGGTATTCGTGATGACTATGTGAAAATGAATACTGGCAATGTGCAGTCTTATGGTGGCGTAGGCATGACGGGTGTGATGATGAATGTTGCTGATACCAATGCCGCAACCGCATTTAACCAACGTGGGCATGCTAAGAGCGACAATCACGTAGACCTGACT
>DAIDAH010000227.1 GCA_027310735.1 Methylotenera sp.
ATTTCCAGGGTTAATACGGTACTTGGCTAACGATTCCGCGCAATCAGGATACTGCGCCAGTAATTTATGTCCGTTATAGTGAAAGTCACCTACCAGCGGCACATCGCAACCTAAGGCATCCAAACCTCGGCGGATGTTACCCACTTGCGCAGCGGCTTCTGGTGAATTCACGGTAATGCGTACCAACTCACTACCTGCTTGCCATAACTCAAATACCTGCTTAATGGTTGCTTCAGCATCTGCAGTATCAGTATTGGTCATACTTTGCACAACAACTGGAGCAGGTAATGTGCCATTCAAACCGCCACCGACTGGCACGTGACCAATCATGACCTGCAAGGTATTGTGAGGTGAATTAAGGTGAGATAAAACCAATGACTACTCCTAAAAAGACATTCCAGAAATTAGTGTCATTCGGGAATGATTAAATCTATTCCAGAACCTGAAACTACTCTAAAACCAGATGCGCAACATTACTTTTTGCGCTTACAGTCAAATCTATAGGCTTGCCTGAAAAAACAAGTTTTGTTGCTTTAGCATTACCTATCACAACATTCATTGGCGGTGAGCCATCAAACGTCTCTTCACTTCCTGCCGACAACATTTTTTCAAAAACTACTTGGCCAGATTGATTCGTAACACTTACCCAAGACCGTTCCGTAGCAGAAACGCTCACTTTCTTTGTAACAGCAGTAGTAGTAGCACTCAGCTTAGCCTCACTTACAGGAGGAGCAACTTTAATGCTAACAACTGGCATTTTATTCGCTTGCGCTTGAGGGGCAGGTACTTGTCCAGACTGAGCTGCCACAACGGATTCATTTGCTTTATTTGTATTTACAGCGCTAACATCAATAGCATGTGAACCGACCGCTGAATTAGCTGCAGCTTCATTTGAGGCTTTAGCTGACACCATGTTATCAACGGCAGCTGGATCTGGGCTAACATCACCTACCTGACGCTCAGCTGCAGGCAAAGCGACCTCTGGCAGGGATATCTCTGAAGAGTGCGGAGGAGCGGGCGTCATCACAACTTCATGTAGTTTCTCTACAGATGGCTTAGCGAGCTTTGACATATAGTTCATATATACAAACCAAGCTAGCAAGGAGAATAATAGCACCCCTATCAAGCCATACTTAATCCAGGGCTGATGCTTCTGACTGGATACAACTTGATGCATCGACGACTGAACACTCAACGCATTAGGTGACTTATCCGGCACTTGCGCTTTATAGCCAGCCAACAATGGTTCCGCATCAACCGCGAGAAAGCGAGCATAATTCCGAATAAAACCGCGAGTAATCATCGCATCGGGTAATGCACTAAAATCATCATGTTCTAAAGCTTCAATTTGCTTAAGACTTAAACGTAAAGCATTGGACACATCTTGTTGCGTAAAACTTTTAGCTTTTCTTGCTGCTAATAGTACGGCGCCAACCTGAATTTCAGCTTTGCCCATATCAGAAACTTCAGACTGCTGTGGATTTACAACATTAACTACCAGTTCATCAATCATAATCATCGTCCACTCAGCAAAGACTTCGTCTGTTCAGAATCAGGATATTTGCTCCTTAGCTCTAATGAATAGCTTGCTTCAGCATCCTTAGCACCTACTGCACGCTCTATTTGAATTGCCAACCACAACATCTCAGGTCCAGGCTGAACTAACAACACGTTCTGCAAGGTTTTTTTAGCAGTTACTACGTCATTACGCTTGAATTGAATCAAAGCAAGCTGGTATGCAGCAACACTAGATAATGGATCTATTCGCAAAGCTTTTTGTAGATAAGTTTCAGCGTCAACGGAGTCATTCTTACGCAACGCACAAATTCCTGCATTGGTATAAGCCATTGCAGGCGTTTCATATAAGGGGTTATTAACCGCGGCCATAAACTCCTTAAGAGACTCATCGATTCGATTTCTTCCACATAAAAAACTGCCATAATTATTATGCGATTCCGAACTATTCGGATTCAGTTGCAAAGCTTTTTTGAAGTTAGCCTCCGCCATATCATCTTGCCCAAGAGCAGCACGCACCAAACCCAATCCGTTATAAGCCAATCCAAAGCTAGGATCTATTTTTGAGGCCTCAGTATATTCGTCCAGCGCAATCTCAAGCTGCTTTTGTTGATAATATACCGCACCTAAATCAGCATGTGCGCGTGCGCGCTCTCTTATATTTTTCTCATTCTGCGGCTGCTGTGCAACGCAACCAATAAGACCGACACCTATAACCAGTAAACCTAACCATTTAAACAAAAACATCGAACTGATGATTTCATTTCCAGTTTTTTTATTATTGGCATTCATTCGACAGCCTCAATAGGGATTGTTTTGGAAGTACGTTTTGTTTTATCTAACACTTTTCCTGCTAGCTGACCACAAGCTGCATCAATATCTTCACCGCGCGTTTTACGCACAGTCACCACATAACCAGCTTGCATCAGGATATCTCTAAACACGCGAACATGGCTAGGTTTAGATGTGTCGTATCCACTATTAGGAAACGGATTGAACGGTATCAAATTAAATTTGCAAGATACGTTTTTAACTAACTCTAACAACTGATGTGCATGCTCAACAGTATCATTCACGCCATCCAGCATGACGTATTCAAATGTCACAAAATCACGTGGCGCTTTTTCTAAATAACGATTACATGCTGCCATAAGTTCTTTAAGCGGATATTTTTTATTAATTGGCACAATCACATCACGCAGCGCATCATTAGGCGCATGCAAACTCACAGCCAAGGCTACCGGACAGTCTTCTTTCAATCTATCCATTGCTGGGACAAGGCCACTGGTCGAAAGTGTCACTCGCCGACGACTTAAACCATAGGCTGAATCATCCAGCATAATCTGCATAGCCGTGACGACATTGTCGTAATTGGCAAGCGGCTCGCCCATGCCCATCATGACGACATTACTGATAATACGATCCGAAATTGGCAACATATCGTAGCCGGTTTCTAAACGTAGCGATTGATTCGCTATTGCTAACTGACCAATAATTTCTGAAACACTTAAGTTGCGATTAAAACCCTGACGCCCAGTACTACAGAACGTACACTCCAAAGCACAACCAACTTGGCTTGAAATACATAGCGTGCCGCGATCATCCTCGGGAATAAACACCGTTTCAATACTGTTGGCGGTATCAGTACCAATCAGCCACTTGCGTGTTCCATCGTTAGAAATTTTTTCCAACTGCACGGATGGCAAGGCAATTTCAGCCTCGACAGCCAATTTATCGCGTAATACTTTGGCAATATCAGTCATTTGCCCAAAATCATGCATCCCAAGATGATGCATCCAGCGCATCAACTGCTTGGCACGAAAAGGTTTTTCACCACGTTCCGCAAACCACTGCGCAAGTTGAGGTTGATTGAAGTTGAGCAAATTGACCAAAATTGTTTTTACCTTTTTACATCCAAATAATTCAAGTTTCTAAATTAGGCAAGGCGTGAATTAAAAATAATGACGCGGCATACATAAAGTATGTAAAGAGATTATTTTTTTATTCACAACGCAGCATAATGACGAAGATTGAATTATTTACCGAAGAAATAAGCGATTTCGATTGCAGCATTCTCAGCTGAATCTGAACCGTGAACCGCATTTGCATCAATACTTTCTGCAAAATCAGCACGGATTGTGCCAGCAGCAGCTTCTTTAGGATTAGTAGCGCCCATCAAGTCACGATTTACTTGCACAGCATTTTCACCTTCTAAAGCTTGAATCATCACTGGACCAGAAATCATAAATTTCACCAAGTCAGCAAAGAATGGGCGCGCAGCGTGAACAGCGTAAAAGCCTTCAGCCTCAGCTTGTGTCAGTTGTGCCATTTTTGCAGCAACAACTTTTAAGCCAGCGTTTTCAAAACGCGTGTAGATTTTACCGATTACATTTTTTGCTACTGCATCTGGTTTGATGATAGAAAGCGTACGTTGAACAGCCATAACAACTCCATTAAATTAACACATTGAAAAGAACGATAAAATACCATTTTTGACGCTTAAAATAAACCTACATTTTCTGATAAGAAATATCAAAAAGTTTGCATGAAACTGGCAACTATGTGGCAGAATTCTATTTAATATGAAAATATCCAACGAAACCACCTCACCGACAACAATCACCTGCCCAGCTTGCGGCTTACTTTGCGATGATATTATTCTGAACTCAGAATCTGAGATTCCAGCAAAAAATAGTTGTCCAAAAAGTATTCACTTTTATG
>DAIDAH010000228.1 GCA_027310735.1 Methylotenera sp.
GGTAATAAATATCGTCTGGTGGTGGAAATGCAATATCGAGCAGGCATTGTGTGGGTGAAGTTCATTGGCACGCATGCGCAGTATGATCAAATCAATGTGGAGAATGTGAATGAGTATTAAACCAATTAAAAGTGATGATGACTTGCGTATGGCATTCAAGCGTCTTGAACTTATATTTCAGGCACAAGAAGGCACACCAGAAGCCGATGAAATGGAAGTGCTTGTGACGCTTATCGAAGCTTACGAGCACAAGCATTACCCAATAAGTGCGGCTGATCCAGTTGAAGCCATCAAATTCAGAATGGAGCAGCAAGGTCTCACTCAAAAGGATCTAGAGCCATTCATTGGCTCTAGTGGGCGTGTTTCTGAAGTGTTAAATCATAAGCGTCGACTTAGCCTGAAAATGGTAAAGCGACTACACGATGGTTTGCACATTCCATATGAAAGTCTTTTGTCTGCTGCCTAGACTTTAGGGCAATAACAAGTCAATCGGGTCGGACTTCATTGACTCTAGTGTTCGCTTACCGTTAATTTAGGCATATGTAGTATTATGCTCAATTTGCATGGTGCCACAAATCTAAGTGTGTCTAGATCTCTGTTGTTGCAAACTTATAAGTAGTGAAAGCTTTGTGGGTAATGTAAGTAACATTGCAGTCTAGCAACTTGAGAAGTTACCTTGCCAGACTGTTGGGATTAGACGTAAATAAAGTTAAATGCCTAGTGTTTCTACCCACGCCAATGCCGCCATATGACAGCCATTGACTTTGGTGGCATCGAATTGCAACAGTTCAGCCAGTTCGAGAATCCGTTGACTGTCAGCGCCTTCGCATGCTTCTGCGAGTTGCAAGAATGGGCCGTAAATACCTTCACGCGTGAGTAGCGCTTCAGTAACTGGTTCAGGCAACTGAATTTTCTCCAGCACCTGCTCCATAGGCATTTTCAGAATGGCATCTAGAAGCGAAAATACACCAACAATAAATAAGTTGTCACGGTCTTTTTTCTCAAAATAGCTTTCACCAAACAACTCAGTTAGACGTCCACGTGTAATAGATGTTTTCATTAAAGCCGGTGGGGTAGAGTTCTCACCAGCAGTCACCATTAGTAAGGTAAGCCAGCGATAAAGCTGCTTTCTGCCAAGGATGGTTAACGCATGGTTAATCGATTGAATCTCGCAAGAGAGACCGAATCCTACTGAGTTAATGTAACGCAGTAATTTGAATGAAAGTGCAGCATCACGTTTGAAGCCAGCCACGATTTCATCGTTATCAGCATCTTGGCTGACGGTGTTTAGTATGCTTAAAACGCTATCAAATGATGCGTTGATTACTTTGGCGGATAGTGTTTCCGGTTTCGCGAAGTAAAAGCCTTGGAAGAGACGGAATCCGATTTCTTTGCATGCTTCATATTGCTCAACAGTTTCAACTTTTTCAGCAATCATTTTTACTGATGGCGCATTGAATTGTGTAAAGATTTTTTTTAAATCAGCTGGACTGATGTTTTGAACATCAATTTTGATGTAATCGGCATGTTCAACTAAAGGTTGCAGGTTTGTGCCCAAATGCGGATTGTCCAATGAAATCTTGTAACCTTCACTACGTAAGGCTTGGCAGCGCTCGATAATGGCTGGACTTGCTACAACTGATCTTAAAATTTCCAAGGTGGTGCGCTGTGGCGGCATAAGTTCTAAGAACTCGCTGTTCAGCATGTCTTCATTCACATTTACAAACGCCAGCTTGTCGCCCAATAGCCACTGTATGTCGATATCACCCATGGTGTTCACAAGTAGCTTGGAACAGGCTTTTAGGCTATCTTCAAATTCAGCACTTTCCGCTTCTGCGCTTTGGCGGATAAAAAGTTCATAGCCTATAATTTGCTGCTTTAGATCCATGATAGGCTGGCGCCCGATAAATGCTTGATCTTCCATTTTTGTCCTATTGTTTATTGCATCACTAATAAGGTCGTAATATTACGTTTGTAAGCAGAAGCTTGTCTGTACAAACAGATTGGTGAGTTAAAGCCGATTAGTTTTGAATGTTCACTTAGTGGTAATTCTACACAAAGTCATTAATATAAACAGTATATTGCTTGGATTTAAATTGAATTCTTGTGGATATTGAGAACATAATTTATATTGGAATAAATCAATCTAAAAGAGCCAAATGCAATGAACGTATCTACAGTGCAAACGCAACCATTTAATGACCAGAAGCCTGGTACGTCTGGATTACGTAAAAAAGTAAAAGTATTTCAGCAGTCCCATTATTTAGAAAACTTTGTACAAAGTATTTTTGATACGCTTGTGGTTCCAGCGGGGGCTACTTTAACGCTCGGTGGAGATGGTCGTTATTACAACCGGCATGCGATTCAAACAATCATTAAAATGGCTGCGGCGAATGGCTTTGCACGTGTTTTGGTTGGGCAGGCTGGCATTTTGTCTACACCAGCTGCATCGCACATTATTCGAAAATATCAGACATTTGGCGGCATGGTATTGTCAGCAAGCCATAATCAGGGCGGTATAAATGGTGATTTTGGGATTAAATACAACATCAGTAATGGTGGCCCTGCGCCTGAAAAAATTACCGATACGGTCTTTGAAAAAAGCAAAGTCATTAGCCAATATAAAATTGCAGAGTTGCCTGACTTGGATATTGATACATTGGGTGAAACGTATTTTGATGCAGCCAATGGAACAGATAAATTTACCGTAGAAGTCATTAATGCCGTGCAGGATTATGCCGAGTTAATGGAAACATTATTCGACTTTTCTGCTATCAAAGAGTTGTTGGCAAGCGGCTTTACCATGAAGTTTGATGCAATGCATGCAGTCACTGGGCCTTATGCGCAGGAGATTTTTGTTAATCGTCTTGCTGCATCAGCGGATAGTCTTATGAACTGTGTACCATCAGAAGATTTTGGTGGCGGGCATCCTGACCCTAACTTAACTTATGCTGAAGACCTGGTGAAGCTCATGTTTGCAGGTGATAGCGCACCGGATTTTGGCGCGGCATCAGATGGTGATGGTGACCGTAACATGATTCTAGGAAAGAATTTCTTCGTAACACCCTCAGATAGCTTGGCCGTACTAGCTGCAAATGCAAAGCTGGTGCCGGCACATGTTAATGGCATTGCAGGCGTTGCACGCTCGATGCCAACGAGCGGTGCAGTAGACCGTGTTGCGGCGAAGTTGAATATCCCATGTTATGAAACGCCTACCGGTTGGAAATTTTTCGGCAATTTGATGGATGCCGGCAAAGTGACGCTATGCGGTGAAGAAAGTTTTGGCACGAGTTCCAATCACGTACGTGAGAAAGACGGGCTTTGGGCGGTATTGTTTTGGTTGAATATATTGGCTGCAAAGCGTCAGTCAGCAGGCCCCTTAGTTTCCGTTGAAGAGGTGCTTAAATCACACTGGCTGACGTTTGGTCGTAATGTGTATTCTCGCCATGATTATGAGGCGATTCCTACAGATGCTGCCAATAGCGTGATGCAGCATATTAAGGCGCAGTTTGAAACCCTGCCCGGACAAACTTTTGGAGCATATACGGTTAAATTTTGTGATGACTTCAGCTATGTAGACTCTATCGATGGCTCAGTCAGCAATAATCAAGGTGTTCGCATCTTGTTTGAAGATGGTTCGCGCATTGTATTCAGGCTTTCCGGTACTGGCACTGAAGGCGCTACATTGCGCGTGTATCTGGAATCATTTGAGCCAGACAGCTCAAAACACCATATTGATGCGCAAGTTGCCTTGGCTGAGATGATTCAAATTGCCATGCAAATATCGCAACTCAAAGAAAAAACAGGGCGTGAAACACCAACGGTGATTACATGATTGCTACATCAGTTGCCCACTTTTACTCTCTGTAGGCACGCGTTAGCTTGTGGTGAGGTCGCGCAGTCAGGCCGTTGATGAAGAATGCACTGAGAGTCTACGCTTTTCATCGCGTGGTTAAATAGGAACCCTCGGCATTTATGCCGGGGAGGAGTCAAAATAGAATGCTAAGTTAAATCAATTTATTAGACATACATCCAAATTGATTTGCAGTCAAAAACAGCCTGACATACATCAAAATAGTGTAGATGAACTACAAATTAGCTACGTTGAATGTCGCCTAGAGAGTACTTTCGTACTACATCAATTAAAATTCATCCTGATAATACTCCCTAAAATTACAGTAGGCTCTGCTGAGGGCTTTTTACAGCCGTAGTATTGAAT
>DAIDAH010000229.1 GCA_027310735.1 Methylotenera sp.
CAATAATACGATGAGGTGGCTAATTAATGCGCCATAATCTTTCATTACAAAATGACGAAACACAGAAGACTCAAGCATCAGTTGATGGAAAATCTGTGTGTTAATGATTACGTCACGTATTGGCTCCTCTACCACGGTTGAGGCTGGGTAGTCGCTTCGCCCAAGCAGGCAAGTTGTGGTGAGTACACATGTTTCTCCGGCAGCAACTCGATATAGCAAAATTTCGCGGCCGCTACTGGAAACCTTATACACACGAGACCGCCCTGCGAGGCGCATCACATAAGCGTTGCAGGGCATGCCTTCTGAATAGCCCATGGTGCCGATGGGCGCTTCAACAATGCGGAAATGTTTTGCGAGCAAAGTTTTGGCTGACTCTTCCAGTGCTATTAAGTCTGGGAACGTGCTCAACCATGACAGTGTTTCCATTTTCAGATCACTCCAGCGATTCAAACATTTACGGTGACTTTAGCTCAGATGCTTTAATCAATGTGGCATTATTTGCATTACAAAGTTCTATTTTTTAGTCAGTATTAAGCATTTTTTATCGGTAAACTTAACCGCGCTTCCAGTCCGCCTTCAGGTCGGTTAATTAATTCAAGCTTTCCCTTGTGGAGCTTTGCAATACGGTCTGCAATTGCAAGGCCTAAGCCGCTACCACCAGAGTTGCTACGTGCTGTATCCAGACGTTCAAATGGGCGCAATAGTTTTTCTACATGTGTTTCAGGAATGCCCGGTCCATTATCCAGCACACTAATCACAATGTAGTCAGCTTTTATCTGGCTGACCATCCTCACTTCTCCACCGCCATAGGCGTAGGCATTACCAACCAGATTATCTAGTAAACGTTGCATGCCGAGTGGTCTGATAGGCACAATGTAAGTGGGTGCATACTGTACAATCAAGTCACGTCCTGCCCTTGATTGACGTTCTTGCAGTGATCGTAAAAGTGTATTGATATCAATCATTTGTGTGGGCTCGCCTTCTACTCCACGTACAAAATCCAAGAATTGATGGATGATGTTATCCATATCTGCAATGTCTTCAATCATGCCACCTTTCAAATTGCCGCATCCATCATCTGGCAACATTTCTACAGCTAATCTTAGTCTTGCTAGTGGAGTACGAATATCGTGTGAAACGCCGGCTAAAATTAGCGTTCTTTCTGCATCCAATTCAGCGAGTGAGTCTGCCATTTTGTTGAAAGTGCTGCTAACCTCACGCAATTCAGTGACGCTGTCTTCTGGTAGCTTTTCTGGTCGTTCTCCATCGCGAAGTCTATTTGCAGCACGCACTAGTAAGTTGAGCGGGCGATTAATGCGCGCAGCAAGTAAATACCCCCCAGCCAACGAAAGGAGCAAAACTAGAGCGCCCCAACCGAGCCATTGCCAGGGGAAAGGGCGTTCAACATGTACGCGTGGGATAACCACCCAAAAGTCATCCTGACCAATATTGAAGCTGACCCAAAGCCCCTGTACGCCATAATGGTTGATGGTAATAATCGTTTCTGAGCCTAATCGTTGACGGATTTTTGCAGCGACCATGTTAATGAATGGGTCTGATGGCAGAGGCTCGATGTCCTCCATAAAGTCTGCGTAGTATACGCGTACACCTTCTTTACCTGTGAGTTCGGAGAGTAAGGCTAATCTCAGATTGTCTTGTGAGGCAATGAGCGATGCGCGCGTGTAGTTCACTACAGTCACAGCCTGTAATGCTGTTGCCTCGGCACGAGGCTCGCGCTCGAAATACTCAAATATCTGTAGAGAAGCTAGCTGACCGATCACCAGTAATAGGGCGATCAGCAGCATGATTCTAGCAAGTAGTGTTTTTGGTAAAAAGCGCAATGTTTAGCGAGTGCTTATATAGATTGAAAAGTATGGGTTAGTAATAGTAGTTGCTAGAGCAATTTATTAATCGACTTCACCGTCAGGAATGAATACATAGCCAAAGCCCCACATGGTTTGCAGGTAGCGAGGGTGTGCTGGATCAGGCTCGATTAGCTTTCTTAAGCGTGATACTTGCACATCAATGCTGCGGTCAAATACATCCAGCTCGCGACCTCGTGCGAGTTGCATTAATTTATCTCGCGATAATGGCTGCCGTGGATGATCTACAAATACTTTAAGTAAGGCAAACTCACCGCTGGTAATTGGAATTGGCACGCCTTCATGGCTGAGTGAGCGTGTAGACGTGTTAAATACATACTCTCCAATAGTGATGGTGTCGCTAATGGATGCAGGTGCGCTAGGCTGTAAGCGCTCATATCTACGTAATACTGCATTGATACGAGCCAGAAGCTCGCGAGGATTAAATGGTTTGGGTAAGTAGTCATCAGCCCCCATTTCAAGCCCTACAATTCTATCTACTTCATCGCCACGCGCGGTGAGCATCACAATCGGTAACATAGGGCCTGCGCCACGAATCCTGCGGCAAATCGACAGACCATCTTCACCAGGTAACATTAAATCCAGTACGAGTAGATCTATCGCTTCATGGGCAAGAATAACATCCATTTCTTTGGCGTCAGATGCAATTTTAATGCTGAAGCCTTGTTCTGTGAGATAGCGTTGCAATAGTTCGCGCAAGCGAATGTCATCATCCACAACTAATATTTTTTTGTTTTGATCTGTCATGATTAATTTACACTCAAGATTTAAGTTATATCGTTAAATTTGAAAGCATTGAAATTTACAATAATTTCAAAGTGTATGCTACTTTCATTGAATATCAAATGTCATCAAGTAAACTAAAAGAGATTTTCTTTGTCCATTTGGTATAAAATCATCTGTTAACATTTGCTTACAATTTCACGGTTGAATGAAACATTAGGTTAACAACCCTGCGTCATGATTATGCGTCATAATTGCGAAAGCTAATATTAAAAAGTTGATCCATTGCGTTTGCCTATGCCAAAAATTATTTTAATATCTACATCTAGTTGTCTTGCCCTATGTTTGGGCTTCGTATTGACTTTTAGTGTAAGTGCTGCTGATAAGAATAATTCAGCGGGTGCAGAAGATGTTACTAAACGAATGGCGAATGATGAAGCAATTGATGGTATGCGACAAACGCTCAATCTAAACTTTAGCCCAGAAAATAGAGAAAAGTTACGCAAGGCGCTCAATGATTATGCCCGTACTGCTGACCCTGACCATAGTCAAATAGAGGAGCGTCGACGTGCGATGCAAGAGAGCATCAAAACTCGTTTCTTAGAGGCTGACAACGATGGTGATAATACCATTGATCGTCAGGAAGCCACTGAGAAACTGCCGCAAATCGCACGTCTTTTCAACATGGTTGATCTTAATCAGGATAATTTGATTTCGCTCGATGAACTTCAAGCTGCCCAAGCACGAATTTTAGAGCGCCGAAGAGCCGCAGAATTGGCGCTAGAGGCGAAAAAACTTCAAGAAGCTGACTTTGCTAGTGCAGGCAAACATAAAACTAAGCAAGTGCTAAATAATGTTGCTAAACCAGCGCTTTAAACACTACAGAGTTCAAGGATTATTAAATTCCTGCCACACAAATACCAGTCATCATTAAGTGAAAAGCAATGCTTTTTAATAGACTAGTTTCAAATGTATAGCCTTCATTTTGATAATGCTTTAATTGAGTTTGGTAAAACTAAAATAGCATGAAAATAAGTAGCTTAATATGTGTTGTAATTACAAAAAATTAAGCGTATAAATTGATTGTGTTCTAGAGCACTGGATTTGAAAGTTTACAGTTAATTTGGAGGGATATATCGAAACTTCAATGAATTATCATCTGTAGTTACAACCCAAGCCAGTGTTTATGACTGGTATCATCGGCATCCCATAAGCCGAAATATAACGCCGCTTTAATGCGGCGTTATTGTCTTTTAGTTGCTCCTTCCCCTAGTACTGGCTATATTATTTCCGATGTTGAGCGTTTGCGAGTGTCTATGCAAAAAATCACGGATTACATCAAAGCACAATTTGATATTAAAGAGACAGCTTTGATTTTGCCAATTCAACGGCAAGCCTAATTGTATTGACATCCGTAACGTTACGCATTACAGTTTTTGAAATTGTAAATAAAAAATGATTAAAACATTCTGACCTGCCCCCAATAACACTACCACCAGATTCTGAAAAAAGTCCGTTTAAAAATCATATTACTTGCCTTAGTTTCTGCGCATAGATTGCAGGTGGGATTCGCCCACAACTACTATGCGGTCTAACT
>DAIDAH010000022.1 GCA_027310735.1 Methylotenera sp.
AGCAGAAACACCCCAGTCTTTTTCCAGCAACTCAGCCGCAGCAATCACCTCGCGTAAGATGACGCCAGAACCCATCAACTGCACTTTCTCGCCTTTAGCTTTTGATTTACTAAAGCTGTACATCCCTTGCAGAATGCCATGCTCAGCGCCTTTTGGCATTTCTGGGTGAGTGTAGTTTTCGTTCATCAAGGTGATGTAGTAGTATACATCTTCTTGATTTTGCACCATGCGGCGTAAGCCTTCCTGAATAATCACAGCCAACTCATAAGCAAAAGTCGGATCGTAAGAAATACAGTTAGGAATCGTTGCTGACATTAAGTGGCTATGACCATCCTCATGCTGCAAACCTTCACCGTTCAATGTAGTACGACCAGCAGTAGCACCAAGCAAGAAGCCACGTGCACGACTATCGCCCGCTGCCCAAGCCAAGTCACCAATACGTTGGAAACCAAACATAGAATAGTAAATATAGAACGGAATCATCTGCACGCCAGTCACGCTGTATGACGTAGCCGCAGCTAACCAGCTAGAGAATGATCCAGCTTCGTTAATACCCTCTTCCAGAATCTGACCATCTTTGGACTCTTTGTAGTACATCACTTGGTCAGAATCCATAGGCTCATACAACTGGCCTTGACTCGCGTAAATACCTAACTGACGGAACATACCTTCCATACCGAAAGTACGAGCCTCATCAGGCACAATTGGCACCACATATTTACCGATTTGTTTATCACGCACCAAAGTAGACAAGATACGTACAAACGCCATCGTTGTAGAAATTTCACGCTCGCCTGTTGAAACCAGCATATTCTCAAATGCGGACAATTCAGGCACCACAAGCTCATTACCCTTACGGCGACGTGCTGGCACAGAACCACCCATCGCTGTACGGCGCTCTGCCATATACTTCATTTCAGGTGAATCTTCAGCAGGTTTGTAGAATGACAAATTCTCGACTTGCTCATCGGTTAGAGGCAAATCAAAACGATCTCTAAACTGCTTCAGAGAAGTTAAGTCCATACTCTTTTGCTGATGGGTTGTATTTTGACCTTCACCCGCATGACCCATACCATAACCTTTAACGGTTTTAGCTAGAATCACAGTTGGTTGACCTTTATGGTTTACAGCTGAATGATAGGCTGCATACACTTTATGCGGATCATGTCCGCCACGGTTCAAGCGCCAGATATCCTCATCACTCATCGCCGCAACCATCTCTCTTAGTTCAGGATACTTACCGAAGAAGTGTTCGCGCGTATAAGCGCCACCCTTAGCTTTAAAGTTCTGGTATTCGCCATCCACACACTCTTCCATACGTTTTTTGAGGAAACCATCTTTATCCATCGCCAATAAAGGATCCCAATAAGAACCCCAAACCACTTTCAAGACATTCCAACCTGAACCACGGAAGTCGGATTCCAACTCTTGAATGATTTTTCCGTTACCACGTACCGGACCATCCAGACGCTGCAAGTTACAATTAATGACAAAAATCAGGTTATCCAATTTTTCACGGCTAGCCAATGAAATAGCACCCAATGACTCAGGCTCATCCATCTCGCCATCACCACAGAACACCCATACTTTACGGTCACTAGTATCAGCAATACCACGATCATGGATGTATTTCAGGAAGCGTGCCTGATAAATACCTGTAATTGGGCCTAATCCCATAGATACCGTTGGGAATTGCCAGAAATCCGGCATCAACCATGGATGTGGATAGCTAGGCAGACCATTTCCGCAAGTTTCCTGACGGAAGTTATTCATTTGCTCTTCAGAGATACGCCCCTCTAAAAAAGCGCGTGCATAAATGCCTGGGGATGAGTGGCCTTGAAAATACACGCAGTCACCGCCGAAATCTTCATTCGCCGCACGAAAGAAGTAATTGAAAGCGGTGTCATATAAGGTTGCAGCTGACTGAAAGCTAGCAATATGTCCACCTACACCCGGTGACTTTTCATTTGCACGTAACACGGTCATGATCGCATTCCATCGAACCAGCGCACGGATGCGACGCTCCATTTCAGGATTGCCAGGCAATTTAGCCTGCAAATGCGTCGGAATTGTATTTAAATAAGCAGTTGTTGCGTTATAAGGTAGATTACTACCTGAGCGGCGCGCTTTATCAATCATCGCCTCAAGTAAGAAATGAGCACGCTCTGTGCCTTCATTTTCAATAACAGAGGTAAGTGCATCAAGCCACTCTTGGGTTTCTTGGCTATCAATATCTGGGATTTGTGACATTCCGTTAAGGCTCCGTATAGCTATATTTAGTGCAACCAATTAAATCGTCATTGGTATAATCTCAATGAAGACAATTTCAGTGACTAAATTAAATATAGCTTGTCTGTAATACACCGTATTTTGAATTCGGCATATATTTAATTTTATAAAACCGTAGTGTGGCTTTTTTAGTGGTTTTGGTCAAGTTTACTAGCGATTTCAAGAATTCAATTCCGGCATCTTAACAGCAAAATCAAGGCGCTTTACTTCAGACATAAAGGATTATAAATGTCAGCATCATTAGTACAAAATACAGAAATTTGCAGCGAAAATTCATTAATAAATGAAAAACACATACTTTTCGTATTGACTGAAAATGAGAATAAAACCCTCCCATTTCATCAATTTCTACAAACCAAACTAGATCGCACAAAAAGTGAATACAAAGACCTAAACAAGTCACCGATTACGTTAGACTTACCGAATGGCAGCATAGTGAGCTTTGTAGCTCTAAGTGCTGAACTGAATACATTTCAACGTCACACACTATTGAGAAAGGCTATCAAGCCTCTATTAGACGAACAACCGAATAGCATAGCCATATGCGTTTTTGGTGATGACGACACGCGCAAAGCGCATGCATGCGCCGCTTATTATGTAACGACGGCCAATGCAGCAGAATTAACAAACCACAAAAAAGACAACAAAACCAATACGCTAACAAACATCACTATTTACGGCTATGAGACTAATCACGGCTACGGTAACATCAACGCACGTGTTGCTGGCAACACACTATGCAGACAACTGACCATTACACCACCCAATGAATTAACCCCGACTATTTACCGTAAAAAAATCGCAACACTGGCACAGACGCATGGCTGGCAGCATGAAGAGTTTGACATGCCAACCCTTAAAAAAATGGGCGCAGGTGCATTTTACGCAGTGGGTCAAGGAAGTGAGCCGCTAGATGCGGCAATCGTGCACCTAAGCTACACGCCCAAGAATGCAGAAAAACATATCGCCATAGTAGGTAAAGGAATCTGCTTTGATACCGGCGGTCACAACCTTAAGCCAGCAAAATACATGCAAGGCATGCACGAAGACATGAATGGCTCTGCCGTTGCATTAGGCATTCTGCTCGCAGCGAGCCAAATGCAACTTCCTATTAAGCTAGATTGCTGGCTTGCTATTGCACAGAACCACATTAGCCCTAACGCATACAAGCAAAATGATGTCGTGACAGCACTGAACGGAATGAGCATTGAAATCGTACATACGGATGCCGAAGGCCGCATGGTGCTAGCCGACACACTAACACTTGCCTCCCGCCTCAAACCTGACGTCATTATGGACTTCGCCACACTGACCGGAAGCATGATTACAGCATTAGGTGATCGAATGAGCGGCGTTATTGCTAATCGCCAAGAACTCGCTTGCAAAGCAGTCAAAGCCGGCGCTGCTGCAGCTGAGCGCATTGTTGCATTTCCTTACGATGAGGATTTTGATGCCGATTTAGACAGTGACATTGCTGACATTAAGCAATGCACTTTAGAAGGCGATGGTGACCATATTCTTGCCGCACGATTTTTAGGTAAATTTATTGAAAATGATATTGCATGGCTACATATCGACCTATCATCAGCTAAACGCAAAGGTGGATTGGGAGCAATACAAAGTGACACCAATGGCTTTGGTGTTGGATTTGGCCTATCCATGCTAACAAGTCTTCTGGAAGAATAATTTGCGAAAATCGCAATTTTATTAAATCACCTATATTCAAAGACACATTACTCAAAATATACTTGAATAAAAAAAGGGGGCTAAGCCCCCCCCTTTTTTTAACTAGAAAAACCAGAGTTATCTATCAATATTAATTTGATGGATTACCCTCTAAAAGCTTAGCATTCACTTTAACCTTACTTTTCTCACGCAATGATTGTTTGTAAGCTGCAAGGTACTCACTCGACAACGCTGCATTTATCTCAGCCTTAGCTACTTTTTGCGCTTCGACATCCGATGAACTTAGCTCATTTACCTTAAGCACTTTGACCAGCAAGTAGCCTTGTTTATTATCAGCCAAACCTGAATATGCCGGCAATTTAGCTACATTAGTCTTGAATACCTGATTCATTGCAAGATCAGTCAATCCTTGAGCATTTTTACGATCAACAGTCACCTCAGGTATCCACTCCACATCAGTAACAGACTTACCTTCTTGCAAACTCTTCAATGCTGCACTACCCTTACTCAAAGCCAACTTGGATGCAGCCTCCAACTTAAGTATATCCTCAATACCAGCTTTAACTTCATCAAAGCTTCTTGGTGCAGCAGGTTTATACTCAACCAAACGAGCAGAAACCAGATTGTTAGGCGACACTTCCACCGCCTCAGTATTACGGTGATCCTTAAGAACCTCATCAGAAAACACCAAATTCATAAGCTTCTCACTCTTAAAGAATTTAACACCTTCTTCGCGAGTTAACCAACCAGAAGTTAACACCTGACCGCCAAACGCTTTAGCCGCAGGCTGTAAACTACCTGACTGCTCATAAACCATATTGCTAAAATTATCTGCTTGCTCAGTAAAGGCCGCCTGCGCTTTTTGATAAATTAACTCAGCTTTAATTTTTGGCTTCAAACTTTCGTAATCTGAACTTTCTCCAGAGATACCGGTAAGTTTAATGATGTGATAACCGAACTCGGACTGCACCAAGCCGCTAACATCATTCACCTTCATACTAAACACGGCATCCTCAAATGGCTTTACCATCGCACCACGGCCAAAACTCCCTAAATCACCACCTTTAGCAGCGGAGCCAGGATCCTGAGAGTTTTTAATCGCTAACGATTCAAACTTGCTAGGATCTTTTTTAATAGCAGCTAATATTTCCTCTGCCTTTGCTTTTGCTTGCTGCTTCTGTTCTGGGGTAGCATTAACGCCAAAACCAATTAGAATATGGCTCGCACGGCGCTGCTCATTACCTTGAAACTTAGAGGCATTATCATCATAAAACTTTTTCAGCTCCGCTTCATCCACCTTGATACCTGGAATCAAACTGCTTGCAGAAAGCAATAAAAACTCAATTTTCACCTGTTCAGGCACAACTAATTTATTTTTATGCAGTTCGTAATATGCACGGACTTGCACAGGATCAACCTTAACCTGTGAAACAAAATCTTTTGTTTTAATCTCTGATATCGAAACTACACGCTGCTGATTATTCAGCTTAAAAACATCATCCGCGCGAGCGTTAGATATAAAACCCAGCTTAGCTATACCATCTTGCGCTTGCTGTGCCAATAAATCACCACGCATTCCCGCCTCAAACTTAGAGGGAGAAATATGATTTTGTTGCAAAATTTGGTCATATAATTCTTGAGAAAACTTACCATCCTTTTGAAACTCAGGCATTCCTGTAATGTAGGTAGAAAGGTTGGCGTCACTGATTGCGTACTTAGCATGGTGAATTTCATCGTTTAATAGTCGCTTGTTAATCAACTGATTTAAAACAAACACCTTGACTTCAGGACTATCCAATTGAGCTTGATCCACCTTACCTTCCGATTGCAGACGGTTACGGAAGTTTTGTAATGCATTTGAATATTCTTGAATGGATACACTATCACCATTAAATTCAGCAACAGCGACATGCTTTCCAGCTTGATTCAAGTAGGAGTCAATTCCAAATAAAGCAAAAGGAATAGTAATTGCAGCCAACAAAGCCTTACCAACCCAACCTTGAGCAACTGAACGGATTTTATCTAACATAAATACTTTCTCTTCTTAAGAAATTCAATAAATATTTAAAACGAAAACTTAAACAACAGTTCAGATGGCAATCTGACATAACATCTAAAAATGAAGCGGGCTAAATATATCATAAGATTATCCAGATTTAGATTAAGTGAAACCATTCTAATGAAAATACATGAACTTAATCACAAAAGACATGGTCATCAATTATGATGTGCATATTTGATTTAGCGATGATTCAGACTATATCTTACGTATAGCATTATTAATGCTTTTATGTCCAACATCCAAATGCTGGCATACCTAACTAAAGTTGCAACATGCTAATGACAATACTTTCAAATATAGATTCACCTACTGCAATAAAAATATAAGTAAAATATTTTAACTCTTAATATTTGCAACAGTTGCCAATAATAAATTGATGAATTAAAACAGTTTGCATATAATAGGTGAGCACGCATTCTTATTAACTGGATGGAGTAATAAATGAACAAATTAAATATCGTTTTGGCAACATTACTTGGCCTCGCAGCCTTTTCTGCTCAAGCAGATGTTACTAATGCAGAAAAACTAGCTCACAAGTATAGCGTTATTGCTAAAAGCGTTAATCCTGACTACATGGGTCCTTCAGCCGCTGATGGTAAGTACTTCTACGACCGCAGAATTAAGTTAGCTAATGGAAAAGAAACATCATGCGCTTCTTGCCATACAGCAAATCCTGCTGACCCAGGCAAAAACATTGTAACAGGCAAGGTCATCAAACCATTGTCACCAGCTGTTAACCCATCACGTTTCACAGACATTGATAAAGTTGAAGCTCAATTTACCAAACACTGTAATGACATTATTGGTAGCGACTGTGCTGCAAAAGAAAAAGCTGACTATATTACATACGTAATTTCAGAAAAAAAACCTACAGTTAAAAAATAATCGTTACAAAAGTTTTTAAGTAACTAAAAACTAGCGCTTATCCCGCTTTTATGTGCCTTCAAGCGACAACATCTACACCGATAAATAATCTGTGATAGATGTCGCTTTGAGGTTACTTCTGTCGGCCACGAGCCTAGTGTTTAGCGAGCATATTTCAGTAAGACTCATTTCACACTCGCAATAATTACAATCCGATCAACCTATCCCACAAACATCCAAACCCAAGTCACCCAGCCAACCTCAGTACTAGCCATCATAAAAGTTACTTAGTAGCTTAATGAACACCAAAAACTAATTCGTGACTTCATTTAAAGACTAGCATTAACCACTTATTTGTCTCGAAATAGGCTATCGTTTATTTTTGACTTATAGCATCGTATATGCCATCATCATAGCGAATAACTCGTGTGAAATCATTTACTGAAAACGCTTTTAAATCAGCGTAGATTTAGCTGTTGATATAAAGTCAGGCTTACTTCACAAGGCGACCACCTTATGAGAAAAATGAAGTGAAGTCTTTACAATTGAGTTTGAATAAGAAAGATTTAAACCAACAAACTCATAAGACAAAAAGACTAAGAATAAAGTAAAGTATAAAACAACAAATGACTCACGAAACCCAACGCATAAACAAGTTTGCAGACAGCTCTTTCTGTTAGCGCTTTGATGCAAATACCATAGCTATGACTAAAGTCATTACACCTAAACATTTTAACACCATCATTATTGGGGCTGGTCCTAGCGGCCTATCCGCAGCAGCACGCGCATCCGAGCGCGGTATATCTTACTTATTATTAGAAGCAGAACAAGCTCCAGCAAGTACCATCCGCAGTTACCAGCGCGGAAAACATGTCATGGCAGAGCCTCGTGGCTTACCACTACGAAGCCCCCTTCCTTTTGCCGCAGCATTACGTGAAACTGTCCTTACAAATTGGGAAAAATCAATTGCAGATTACAAGATCAACGTGCGTTATGGCGCGAAAGTTTTTGGGTTACATCGTACAGAAAAATGCCATGAAATCGAATTGCTTGACGGAGAGATTTTAACTGCAGATAACGTAATACTGGCTATTGGCGTACAAGGGAATTTACGGAAGCTTGATATTCCTGGGGCAGATGTACCGCAAGTCCAATATCAACTAGACGACCCAATGGCATTCCAGAACGAAACTATCGTCGTTGTCGGCGGGGGTGATAGTGGCGTTGAAAACGCCTTGGCGCTAACTGGCCGTAACCGAATTATCATCCTTAACCGCGCGGAAGATTTCAGCAATTGTAAGGATAGTAACCTCTTACAATTAACAGAGGCACGGAAAAAAGGCGCATTGGACTGGTTACTTCAAACGAAACCAAAGTTAATAGAGCAAAATGCCAAGGGCGAGTTCCCGATTACAATATTCGCAGAAACTCCAGAAGGCATTGAACGCATCCCCTGCCATAGAGTCATTGCCCGACTTGGAGCGCTACCATCACGCCCACTCTTAGAAAGCTTTGGAATTAGCTTCCCCACGGACGACCTATCTGCGCTCCCGACACTTTCAACTCATTATGAGTCAAGCATACCGGGGCTTTATATTATTGGTGCATTAGCAGGCTATCCACTGATTAAGCAAGGTATCAATCAGGGTTATGAGGTGATTGAGTACATATTAGGCAACCCTGTTGAGCCTGCTGATACAGCAATGCTACGTGAAAAGTTTGCAAGCTTTTGTTCAGACCGGGGTGTTGATGATGTACTGGAGAAGATACAGAAAAATGTTCCTCTGCTCGCAATGCTCAATCGTTTGCAATTACGTGAATTAGTTCTTGAAAGCAATATTCTACTACCCAAACCTGGAGAGGTTATATTCAAGCGTAACGATTACAGCACAACCTTTTACTCTGTTGTTGAAGGTGAGTTGGATATTTGGATTGACAATGACGATACCATAGATGACGTAGTTAAAGCAGGTGAATTCTTTGGAGAGATGGCACTTGTCTCAGGCCGTCGAAGGGCAGGCACTGTCAGAGCGCGTACCAACTGTGTACTAATTGAAACACCAAGACGCGTCATGCAGAAACTAATTAATTCTGTACAATCAATGCGAACAATCCTCAACGAGGTTGCTATTAAGAGTGTCGTGCAAATTTGTATCGGTGTCTCACTCAGTAGCGATGAGCTTAATGATTTGGCAAAGCATGCAACACTCAAATCTTTCGCTGCTGGCGAAGATCTGTTTCATGAAGGTGATGAAGCTGATGGGCTCTACCTAATTCAAAGTGGCTCAGTAACGGTATCACGCATGATAGGCGGCAAAGAAGTTGTACTTTTCTATGTAGCTGCTGGCAATTATGTCGGAGAAATGTCTCTAGTTTCTGGTGAGCCGCGCTATGCCACCGTGCGCGCTGCCATCGCAACAGAAGCAGTATTAATTGACGCAGGACGTATGCGTGACATTATTGCCCGTAATCCTGAAATAAGAGGCGCACTGGATGCACGCTTTCTACAGCACTTACAGGAACAAGAAAGACGCCAACAATTAGGAACTGCATCAGAATCAGCAGGGGCATTAGGCAGTCAAGCCACGCCATCTAATCTTATTTCATTTTTAATTCAGCAAGGTGTCGGCGAAGCTACTGATGTACTACTTATTGATGAGTCTCTCTGTATACGTTGCAATCACTGTGAACAAGCCTGTGCCGATACACACGGCGGTGCAACCAGACTAGACCGAGATGCTGGACCGATTTACGCCAACATCCGCGTCCCAACTTCTTGCCGCCATTGTGAGCACCCGCACTGCATGAAAGATTGTCCGCCCGATGCCATACACCGTGCACCTCATGGCGAGGTTTATATTGATGACAGCTGTATCGGATGTGGGAATTGCCAACAAAATTGTCCGTACGACGTCATTCAAATGGCAGTTGTCCATGAGCAACCAGAACCCAGCCTTTGGCAAATGTTACTAGGTATTCGACCTAAACCAGATATTGAAGAGGGTGGCGCTAAAGTGGCAGTTAAATGTGATATGTGTAAAGACATCACTGGGGGGCCGGTATGCGTACGCGCATGTCCAGTCGGGGCAGCACTGCGAGTCAATCCAGAAGAGCTACTAAGCTATGCTGGCAGCTCAACAGGTGAGCCAAGATTACTGGATTCTGACGAAAGTTAAATAGAGAATACCAATGCAACGCGGCAACATATTTGATTACAAAAACTACCTTTACTTCAAATTGGCAGTGGTCATGATCCTGATCGCTTTTGCCGCATTCATGGTATTTGAGCCCGCAGTTGGTCATTATGGCGGCAGTTGGATTGGATATGGTCTCGGTACAATATCTGCATTAATGGTGTTGTGGATGGCTTGGTATGGCGTACGTAAACGTCGTTACCGTAGTGCGGGAACTACACAAGGTTGGCTATCAGCGCATATCTATTTAGGAACCGCTCTAACAGTTATAGTCACACTACACAGTGGCTTTCACTTTGGCTTTAACATCCATACATTAGCTTATGGACTACTACTGGTCGTAGTAGTCAGCGGCTTTTTCGGAAACTATGCCTACATGATTTATCCTCGTCAAATGACTGAAAACATGGGAGAGGATAGCCTAGATGGGCTGTTGCTACGCATCGCAGAAGCAAACAAACTCGCAAGACAAATTGCATTACTCATGCCAGATGATATTAACAACATTGTCACGCACGCATGCCAAGCAACACATATAGGGGTCGGAATCCTAGAACAATTAAGGGGCTTCCAACCCAACTGCCCTTCAGCATTGGCCGTGCAAAAACTGACGACAATGGGCAACCACTTATCCACAGAACAACGCAAACTTCATCGAGAACTTTACTCCATCATGGTGCGTCGTCAGTCACTGGTTAAACGAGCGCGACAAGACCTCATGTATCGCTCTAGACTTGGCTTCTGGCTATATTTCCATGTCCCATTTGCTATTGCATTACTGGTAGCAATGACTGCACATATTATTGCCGTATTTTTTTATTGGTAAGTCATGATTCATTGCCTATTAATCAAAATCACCACCAACTCACGCAACCTACCTGTTCGTAGCTATCACACGTTAACAGCTGAAGAGCTGACATTTGGTCGTGCCGCAGAGTGCTCAGTTCATTTACCTGATCCGCGTATTGCAATGCACCATGCAGTCATCAAAAGAATGAATGATGAGCAACTGCATATAGTCTCCATCAATGGAGAGCTGGAGGTTGATGGAGCAATACAGCAAACCATTATCCTGACACAGGGTCAACAGATTATGATTGGCCCCTACCAGCTAACGATGGAGCCAGCACCACCCGATGTGGATATTGCCGCATCTTTAACTCTAATGCACCGCTTGCCCGATGATTTTCAGGACTTAAAGTCACGTACACATGACCCATTACCAAACGCATCTAGCTTCAAACGTAAGTTATCTGCGTGGATGGCAGGATTAATTACACTCATCTTTTTAGCATTACCACTCGCCCAGAATCTAATTCCACAATTACGCACGGCCATGACAGATCTACCGTTTGGCTTTGACCGTGTGTGGAGCCCCGGCCATTTTTCCAATGCGCACCTTCGTTTCATCTCGCAATGTAGCAATTGCCACCAGACACTATCGCGAAGAGTTACCGACCAAGCTTGCCTCAAGTGTCACACCGATACTGCGCCACATATCGCAGATAAAAATCTGGAGTTACGTGCATTCAAAACTGCTCGCTTGTCTACTGGAGGTATGCGTTGTGCACAATGCCACCGCGAACACAAAGCGCCTTTCTCCTTAGCTCAGCAAGATAATGCCAATTGCATTAAATGCCACGGCAACATTAAGACCGTTAATCCAAATACCACGTTGAAAAACATTCATGATTTTGACGTTGACCACCCAGGCTTCAAGCTGACATTCAAAAACAATACTAAAGACGCGAATATTGAACGTATTCCGCAATCAGATAAAGCGCGCCTAATTGAAAAATCTGGGATCAAATTTCCGCACTCACAACACGTTGGTTTGGTGCAAGGTCCTGGCGGAATGTGGGATGTACATGAATTACCCTGTAGCGCCTGCCATCATCAAGATGGTAAGGAAATGCGCTTTAAACCAGTATCTTTCAAACGTGACTGCCTGAGCTGTCACTCACAACAGTTGGTAGTTGGTCCACCAAAAGCTAGGCTAAAAATTCCGCATAGTGAAGAAAATAACGTATTCAATCAGTTAAAGGTTTATGCACCTAAGCAACAATTACAATACTCTGAGAATCTTAAATCTGATGGTTGCGGCTACTGCCACGACATAGTAGATTCGAAAAAAGGAGATGCATTGCCATGGCACATTGCACCTGTAAGCATCAACCAAGACTGGTTTAGCAAAGCACACTTCAATCATGCTTCACACCGCACACATAAATGTCAATCTTGTCATGACGTTGACCACTCTGAATCAAGTGCCGATGTTGCAATGCCTGATCGAAAATCTTGCTTACGCTGTCATTCGGGTAACAGCCAAAAGTACAAGCGCATTCCAAGTACCTGTATGTCATGTCACGACTTTCACAATAGCCACACGATGAGTGAAAATGAGGTTGAAAATAAAAGTGGCAATACCAAAAGTATTGCCACAAAGGTAAAACCGAATTAATCTACTCAAACGGTGTTGAAGTTAATTACCGTTTGATGAAGAAGATAACGTTAGTTAATCATCATGGTGATATTCATCGCGATCTCCGCGATCATGCTTGTAATATCCTTCACCTCGTTTGTGTTTATGCTTATGTCTGTGATCATCTGAGCCATTTGATGCATATCTAGAGCCATCTGCTGGCTCAGCAATGACTTTCCCTGCAACAGCACCGCCAGCACCTCCAAGACCCGCACCAACAATAGCTCCCGTCGAACTACCACTTGCCTTACGGCCAACATAAGCACCACCTGCACCGCCAGCTGCACCACCAATTACCGCACCAGCTTGACCTTCACCTTTAGTGGTCACAGCACCACCTAAACCACCACCGACAGCACCACCAACAACCTCGCCTGTTTTTCCACCCAACATGCTGCCGATAGCGGTACCAGCGGCAGCACCTAAGCCACCACCTACTGCAGTTTTAAGATTACTGTCTGCGGCCATTACATGACCAGAAAATAATAAAACAGCTAATAATTGAATATTAATAAATTTCATTAGAACTTTAACTTCCCATTAAATAAATATTGTTTATATTGTGTCCAATACACATTATGTATATTAGCAGATTAAATTTTTACGTGTGAAATTTACCCATGCACACTCAACTCATATGAACCTATTTAACACGCATTCCCTGTATCGCACCTGCATCTGGCGATAGAATAAAGGGGCCGCCACGCTCATCACTAGCCGCCAGCACCATGCCTTCACTCATACCAAACTTCATTTTACGCGGTGCAAGATTAGCCACCATTACCGTTAAACGACCTACCAAAGTAACAGGGTCATAAGCAGATTTAATGCCTGCAAACACCTGACGTGGCTGCGCCTCACCAATATCCAGACTAAGTTTTAATAACTTCTCCGCTCCCTCTACATGCTCAGCGTTCACGATTTTTGCAATGCGTAAATCCACCTTGGTAAAATCATCAATGCTGATGTACTCAGCCTCTGGCAAGGCTGCTTGTGCAACTGGTGCTACAACTTGAACCCCAACTGCTGGAGTTGCTTGTAAATTCTCTTTATTGGCTTCTGTCATCGCATCAATCAATTTTGGTTCAATTCGGGTAATTAAATGCTCATAGGCATTAATGGTATGGTCTTGCGCTAACGGCAAGGCAACACTTTGCCAAGTTAATGGAGCAATATTCAAAAATGCTTCAATTTCAGAGCCTAGCTTAGGTAGCACTGGTTTTAAGTACAAGGTTAACAAGCGGAACATTTCAAGCGCATCAGAACACACTTGTTGCAACATAGCCTCTTGCCCTTCTTGTTTAGCCATGACCCAAGGTGCTTTCTCAGCCACATAACCATTAGCGATATCTGCCAGACGCATAATTTCACGTAAAGCCTTGCCATAATCACGGGCATCATAAGCTTCTGCAATAGTATTAGCACTTTGCTTCAACTCTACGATTACCTGATTATCAACTGATGGCTGTAACTTACCGTCAAAACGCTTATTAATAAAACCAGCTGTCCTACTGGCAATATTGATGTATTTGCCCACCAAATCACTATTCACACGCGCCACAAAATCTTCCAAGTTAAGGTCGATATCTTCCATGGTGCTATTAAGCTTGGCCGCATAGTAATAGCGCAAATATTCAGGATTTTTAATATGGTCTAAATAGCTACGTGCGGTAATAAACGTACCGCGTGACTTACTCATTTTTTCACCATTTACAGTCAAAAAGCCGTGCGAAAAAATCTTGGTAGGTTTGCGGTGACCGCTGAACTCAAGTGTCGCTGGCCAAAATAAAGCATGAAAATATAAAATATCTTTACCGATAAAGTGATACAGCTCAGTGCTTGAGTCTGCATTCCAGTACTCATCAAAATCCAGCCCTTTATCTGCACATAGCTTTTTAAAGCTAGCCATGTAACCAATAGGCGCATCTAGCCATACATAGAAATACTTGCCTGGGGCATCTGGAATCTCAAAACCAAAATATGGAGCATCGCGTGAAATATCCCAGTCATTAAGGCCATTTTCAAACCATTCACCCATTTTATTAGCAGCTTCGCCTTGCAGCGTGCCTGAACGTGTCCACTCTTTCAAGAAGCCCTCACATTCAGATAACTTGAAGAAGTAATGCTCCGTTTCCCTACGCACTGGCGTAGCGCCAGAAACTGCTGAATAAGCATTAATCAGCTCTGTAGGGTTATAAGTTGCACCACAGACCTCGCATGAATCGCCATACTGATCTTTAGCGTGACACTTTGGACATTCACCTTTAATGAAGCGATCAGGCAAGAACATGTTTTTAACTGGGTCGTAAAACTGTTCGATAGTTTTGGTGGCAATTTTGCCAGCTGCTTTTAGTTTTCTATAAATGCTTTGTGAAAGCTCTTTATTTTCAGGAGCGTTGGTTGAGTAATAATTATCGAACTCGACTAAAAAGTCTTTAAAGTCCGCAGAATGCTCATGATGTACATTTGCAATTAATGCTTCTGGTGTAATGCCCTCTTTCTCAGCACGCAGCATAATTGGCGTACCATGCGTATCATCGGCACACACATAATGTACGCTATGTCCCTGCATCTTTTGAAAACGCACCCACACATCAGTTTGAATATATTCAACTAAATGACCTAAATGGATACTGCCGTTGGCATAAGGAAGTGCAGAGGTGACAAGGATTTTGCGAGGACTGTTTGCGGAGGTCATGAGATAAATGAATCTTTGATTAGCTAAAAGACGCTATTTTAGCAAATAGCCAGCCGCAACGTAAAAATACCTCACATACACTTTATAAACATCGCCTTTTATTTAAAACATACTATTTAAGTCAACTATAACCATCAGCATAGGCTAAAATATTATTTTTTAAATCAGCAAATAAAATACCATGGCAATCTCAGAACTCATTATCCAAACTACACTAAAACTCTGCATAGATCCTAACACTGGCAAGGACTTCATCACTAGTAAGTCAGCCAAAAACATCCAAATCTCTGGCAACAATGTAAGTCTGGATGTTGTACTGGGTTATCCTGCCAAGAGTCAATTTGATTCTGTAAAAAAACTGGTACATGACGCGCTTGCAACCATCGACGGTATCGGTAATATCAGCATTAACATTGGCAGCCGCATTGTTGCGCATAAAGCCCAGCAAGGTGTTGGCTTGTTACCGAATGTAAAAAACATTATCGCAGTTGCGTCTGGCAAAGGCGGCGTTGGCAAGTCAACAACTTCTGTGAACCTGGCTTTAGCCCTAGCCGCTGAAGGTGCAAGCGTAGGCTTACTGGATGCCGATATTTACGGCCCCAGTCAACCACAAATGCTAGGCATTAGTGCTGGTAAGCCAGAGAGCATCGATGGAAAAAGCATGGAACCTATGCAGGCACACGGCATTCAAGCAATGTCAATTGGCTTTTTAATCGACAACGATACACCTATGGTATGGCGTGGCCCAATGGTCACAGGTGCATTAGAACAACTATTACGTGAAACTAACTGGAAGGATTTAGATTACCTCATTATCGACTTGCCACCTGGCACAGGCGACATTCAGTTAACGCTCGCACAAAAAATCCCAGTCACGGGAGCAGTCATTGTCACTACACCTCAAGACATTGCTTTGCTTGATGCGCGCAAAGGTTTAAAAATGTTTGAGAAAGTCGGCATTCCTATTTTAGGCATAGTCGAAAACATGAGCACACACATTTGTAGCAAGTGCGGTCATGAGGAGCACATTTTTGGCTCTGGGGGCGCGGCTTTAATGTGCAAGGATTACAACGTTGACCTATTGGGCAGCCTACCATTAGACATTAAAATTCGTGAACAATCGGATGGTGGCAAGCCAACAGTAGTCACCGAGCCGAATGGTCAGATAGCCGCCATTTACAAGCAGATTGCACGTGCTGCCGCCATTAAAATTGCCAATGCTAGCTTGGATCACAGCAGTAAGTTTCCTAACATCGTAATTCAAAATACTTAATCTGATGAGATTTTTAAATTGGGGCGATCTATCATAGCCCCAATCGTTGGCTTAGAACAATGAGATTACAACATCTTCACTCAGACTTTAGCTAAAAAGCCCAATTTCACAAGTGCTTTACGCAAGCCTTTTTCTACAATTCGATAACCCTCAGCATTAGGATGTATCTGATCAGATTTCAATCCATTTTTTGATAACACATCTGAAAAAACCTCTGCAATTAAAGGTGTATCAGTTTCTTGTGCAAGTTTTTCATAAAGTGGATGATCAGAAAGACTACCGAAAGCAGCGCCTATCGGGCTAAATGCTGGAATCGCAAGCAAAACAGTTGGAATGCTTTTGGCCTTGCTTTGCGCCAATATCGCTTTTAAGTTTTTTGTAGTCTCTTCTTCAGGCACATGCTGAAGAAAATCGTTGCCGCCTAACTCTACAATCAGCAGATCAACTCTATGCTCGCTAAGCAAGTCAGGCAGACGATCTAAACCATTTAACGATGTATTACCAGGCACACCTGCATTAATTACGTTCCACCCAGTATCACTGGCAAGCATGCTTGCATAATCCTGATCTTTGTCTGCCCCTGTACCGTAAGTCAGGCTATCACCCAGAATCAGCACCGTCGACTGTGCCGGAATAGCCGCGTAATGTTTATTGCCACCACAAGCAATAACGAGAATTGATAAGCAAGCAATTAAAAACAGATTTTTGAATCGTTTCACTCTTAACTCTCCCACTCCAGACAATCTTATAAATACATCAAATTACTTACTCAACGCATAGACCACAATATTATCACCTGCAGTGTAGCCAAAAATAGCATTTCCGCCAGCAGCTACTGCAATATATTGAACACCGTCGATTTCATAGCTGATTGGTGGCGCATTCACCCCAGCATTCACTTTAGTTTGCCACAACAAATCTCCCGTATTGCTATTGTAGGCATTGAAGTTTCCGCTACCCTCGCCCATAAACAGTAAACCAGTACTTGTAGCTAATAAACCGCCGGTTAATGGCTGGTCTGTCTTAACCTGCCAATGCATTTTTCCTGTAGATAGATCAATAGCAGACAATACCCCCCAACGCGGGTCTTTGGTTGGCTCAGATGATGCATAACGGATTGCTGGCAAGCCATTCTTGGCAGGCTCTTCCACTAGCGTATATTTAATCGGTGCATGAATCGCAGAAACAAAACTGGTTTGCTTGATTTCATCCAAAGCACTTGGCCCCCAATTAGCGCCGCCTAAAATACCCGGATAAAGTACAGTGCCTTCATGACTCGCTTTGGCAAACATATTTTTTTGCGGAACAAACGCATCAGACTTCATTAACAGCTGACCGGTTGCTCTGTCATTCACATAATACCAGCCGGTTTTACTGGCTTGTCCTACAGCAGGAATGGTTTTTCCGTCTTTAATGTAATTGAACAACACTGGTGGGCTGGCTAAATCATAACCCCAAACATCATGCGGCACTTGCTGGTAATACCATTTTAGCTTGCCTGTTTCGGTATCCAGAGCCACTAATGAAACGGTATAAAGATTATCACCCGGACGTGAAATATCATTCATTTGCGGGGATGGATTTCCTGTACCAAAGTATAACGTGTTGGTTTTGGTATCAATGGCAGGCGTACTCCAAGCAG
>DAIDAH010000230.1 GCA_027310735.1 Methylotenera sp.
GTGCAAATACCGTGATATTCGATGAAGCGCATCAATTGCCTGAAGTCGCCGGCTTATTCTTTGGCGAGGATGTTTCTACCAGTCAAGTTCTGGAACTGGCACATGACTGCACTGCAGCACATTTAACGCTGGCAAAAGATTGTGTCGCACTAGGCGAGGCGATTCCCGTATTAGAAAAAGCCACCAAGGATTTTCGATTGGTTTTTGCCTATGAAGGTTCACGTTTGCCCGTGCAAAAAGCTTTGGCGCTAAAGGGCTTCGATGAGGCTTTTTCACACATGCAAAGTAAACTGCGTGCTTTGGCAACGGTGCTTGAAACGCAAGCCGCACGTGATCCATTGTTAGAGAAATGCTGGCAACGCAGTGAGGCTTTGTATGATTTATTTCGTCGCTGGCAGTCTGCCGAAAATGCTAATCTGGTGCGTTGGGTGGAGGTGTTTACTCAATCGGTGCAGCTACATGCTACGCCATTAAGTGTGGCAGAAGGCTTTGGCAAGCAACTCAATGCACAGCCGCGCGCATGGATATTCACTTCAGCGACACTCGCGGTGAAAGGTGATTTCAGCCATTACAAATCGCAAATGGGTTTGCAGGATGCCGTTACCGGTTTTTGGGATAGCCCTTTTAATTATCAGGAGCAGGCGCTTTTTTATGTGCCGCCCGATATGCCGGATCCGAATAGTCCATCCTACACAGCGTGTGTGGTAGCCGCGGCGCTACCTGTGCTGCAAGCCAGTGGCGGCAGAGCTTTTGTGCTTTCTACCAGCTTGCGTGCCATGCGTGAAATGCATGCTTTATTAAAAGACGCTTTTGCTGAGAACGGCATAGAAAGCCCGCTGTTATTGCAAGGCGAAAGCTCGCGTACCGAGTTGCTGGATCGCTTTCGGAAACTGGGTAATGCCGTGCTCGTCGGCTCGCAAAGTTTTTGGGAAGGCGTGGATGTACGCGGTGAAGCCTTGAGTGTAGTGATTATTGATAAGCTGCCTTTTGCACCGCCAGATGATCCTGTACTTTCCGCCCGTGTCGATAAAATGAATGCCGAAGGTAAAAATGCCTTTATGGAATATCAATTGCCATACTCGGTGATTACCTTGAAACAAGGTGCCGGGCGCTTAATTCGTGACGAGCATGATCGAGGCGTATTGATGATTTGTGATCCGCGTTTGATTAGTAAATCTTACGGTAAACGCATCTGGCAGAGCTTACCGCCGTTTAAACGGACTAGAGTATTGGCGGATGTACAGGCTTTTTTTGAAACGTCTGTAACGAGCTAATGTCTCTGATTCTCATCCCTGAAACTGATTACGAACTGACCGGCATCCGTGCACAGGGTGCTGGTGGGCAGAATGTGAATAAGGTATCCAGCGCGATTCATTTGCGTTTTGATATTAAGGCTTCGTCCTTGAGTGATTGGTTGAAAGAGCGGCTGCTGAACCTAAAAGATAGCCGCATTAATGATGAAGGTGTTTTGGTATTGAAGGCGCAGCAGTTTCGCACGCAGGAAGCGAATAAGAAGGACGCGATTAAGCGCTTGCATGACATTGTGAATGCGGCCAATCACGTGAAACCGATGCGTTATGCCACGCGGCCGAGTTACGGCTCTAAGCAACGTCGATTGGAAATTAAAACGCAGCGCGGGAAAATTAAGCAGATGCGTGGCAAAATAGCGGCTGAATAACGCTCTGATGAATATATAAAAAAGACTTGAGTTTTAATGAATCTACTCGCACTTGATACCTCTACCGAATATCTGTCACTCGCCTTGCTGAAAGGTGATGAACTCTTCACGTTTGATTTAAACGCAGGCCAAACGCACTCGCAAATAATATTGCCGCAGATTCAGGCCTTATTGCGTCAGGCGGGTATGCAACTCAATGATCTGTATGGCATTGCTTTTGGCGCAGGGCCTGGCTCGTTTACTGGTGTACGCATTGCGGCAGGTGTGGCGCAAGGCTTGGGTTTTGGGGCTAATCTACCTGTAGTGAGTGTTTGCACACTGCAAGCGCTGGCAGAGGCTAGTGGTGCGAATAAAGTGATTGCCTGCTTGGATGCGCGCATGGGTGAGGTGTATCACGCAGCTTACGAAAAGAAAGTAGGCGTGTGGCAAGTGGTCATTGAGCCAGGCTTATATAAGCCTGGTGCTGTGCCAGCCATAGATGGCGCTGGTTGGGCCGGCGTTGGTAGTGGCTGGCAAACATATTCAGCGCAGTTAAGTGCCGTTTATGGCATGCAATTGCAGGCAACGCAACCGGCGTTATTGCCTACTGCGAGTGCAATTCTGCAGCTGGCACAACCTGTCTTCGCAAAAGGCGGGGCGCACCCAGCCAGTGAAGCCATGCCAATTTACATTCGTAATCGTGTGGCGCTTAAAACGGCTGAGCGCGAGCAGGGGCTACGTTTATGAGTGCGGTGCTAAAAGCCGAATGCAAGCTGCGCCCGATGCAGATGGCAGATGTTGATGTGGTGATGTCGATTGAGCCGCATATTTACTCCCATCCTTGGACGCGCGGCAATTTTACCGATTCGTTGCAGTCTGGCTACAGTGCTTGGGTGATGATGCATGGCCAGCAAATGATTGGTTATGCTTTAATGATGATGGTGCTGGATGAAGCGCATCTGCTCAATTTGAGCATTGCCAAAGCCTATCAAAAACAAGGTCTGGGGCGATTGCTGCTGGAGCACATGATTACTATTTCTAAAAACCATCGGGCTGCGAATATGTTTTTAGAAGTGCGCGCGAGCAATGTGTCTGCCATCGCTTTGTACGAAAATATCGGCTTTAACGAGATGTCGGTGCGTCGTGGGTATTACCCGGCAGCCAATGGACGCGAAGACGCTATCTTGATGGGATTGGCCGTATGAGCTTAATGACGCGTGAAGACATGCTGCGCGAGCTGGAATTGCTGCCAATTTGGTCGCTGCGTAACCCGTTGCCCTCGCCATTGCTACAAGTGGAAGAAGTGAATACGCAAGAGGCGCCGCCATCAGAGCCGGTGCTAGCTGCGGTTGAAGTGGTTAATGAGGTGCTCAAAGAAGTTTCGTTAGAAAGTGCATGGCCAGAAGCCTTGCCAGAACTGGCTCCTGTAATGCCCGCGCCAGTGGCTGATGTGCAGGTATTAGTATCGCCAGTATCGGAATTGCAAGTATTCAGGCATGTGACGAGTGAAGATGGCGATTGGTTATTTGTACTTTCTAATACAGAACCAACCGAAGATGAAGCGCTTTTATTGCGCAATATTTTTATGGCGATGGGTATTCGAAGCAAGTCGCAAGACGCGCCAGCGATTACGCTTGATCTTTTGCAAGCGCTACAACCTAAGCTGGTGGTCGCTATGGGCGAAGTCGTTGCACAGCATCTGTTGCATTCAGCCGAGTCACTTGCCAATTTGCGTGGCACGGCTCACGTGTTGGAAAGTATAGCGCTAGTGGTGACTTACGATGTTGCCCACTTGTTACAGGCACGTGCCGATAAAGCCAACGCATGGGCGGACTTATGTTTGGCCATGCAAACCTTGCAGCGCTTGAAATCTGTAAATTAAGCACCATCTCATTGTTAGGCCAGAAGCTGGCATTTCTTATTATTGTCATACTCTCAACTTATGCTCGGACCTATAGCGCTAACATCATTTTCTCTATTCGTAGATTGATTAAGGAATACAAACATGCAAAAAATTTACTTGAAGTTATTCACTGTGCTGCTGTTATTGAATTTAACCAGTTGTGGCTACAACACTTTTCAATCGCTGGATGAAGAAAGCAAGGCGAGTTGGTCTGAAGTGTTGAATCAATATCAGCGCCGTGCTGACTTGGTGCCGAATTTGGTGAACGTGGTAAAGGGCTACGCTTCACATGAAAAAGAAGTGCTGACCGAAGTTGCAAATGCGCGTTCTAAAGTTGGCAGCATGCAAGTGACAGCAGAAGTGTTGAATGACCCAGAAGCCTTTGCTAAATTTCAGGCGGCTCAAGGTCAGTTGAGCAGTGCATTGTCACGCTTGATGGCGGTGTCAGAAAATTACCCTAACTTGAAGGCAGACCAAGGTTTCAGAGACTTGCAGGCGCAATTGGAAGGCACTGAAAATCGCATCACTGTAGCGCGTAATCGCTATATTGAAACCATTAAAAAATACAATGTGACGGTGCGTTCGTTCCCGGAAAATCTCACTGCGATGATGTTCGGCTATAAAACCAAACCATCTTTCAC
>DAIDAH010000231.1 GCA_027310735.1 Methylotenera sp.
GAAGTGAATTAACAAAGCGCAACTTAAAAAAGCGGAACTTCATGTTCCGTTTTTTTTGCATCAGTAACGTAGCTTTTGCACTTGAGGAAAATAGCTTAATCCATAACTATTCAAGAAGAAGTAACCTTACCAGCAATAAAGTAGTGCATACACTAAAAAAACAGTCACAAGCCCAATCATACTGGCACAACTATTGCTTATATAAAACTAAGTACTACAATGTAACCATCGTGTGAAAACACTTATTTTTTTATACCAAAGGAATCTAAAATGAAACAAGTACAAAAAGGTTTTACCTTAATTGAGTTAATGATCGTAATTGCGATTATTGGTATTTTGGCAGCAGTTGCATTGCCACAATATAAAAGTTACACACAAAAATCTAAGGACACTGCATGCCTAGCTGAAGCAACAGGCGCAGCGCGTGCCATTACAGCAGCTGTAGCAAACACCGATGTAGCCTTACTGCCAACAATAACTCCATCTGCCTGCGCAACAATAACTCCAGCTTCAGCATTAACAGGCGCAGCAGGTACACTACCTGCCGCTGGCACCACAGTTGATGCCACTATTACAGGTGGTACAGGCAAGTCAGTTTCTTGTCCAGTTGACTCAGGTAATTGCACATTGAAATAATCTTCAATATTAGTTGATTACGATAAAATGCCCATCAATTGATGGGCATTTTATCGTCTATTACATGATTTCCCCTCGACTCCACTTCTTTACATCGAAGCTACAAACTCATCTGCCTTGTACCGCCTGCCAACACCAGCACATGAAATCCATACTGCGCCAAAATAAATGCCGCAGCCGAACTACGCCGACCAGTTTGGCAATACACAATATAGTCTTTACTAGAATCTAACTTACCAGCTAAGGTACGAATTTCATTCAATGGCAAATTGATAGCGCCTGCGATATGGTCAAATTGATATTCCGAAGGTAAGCGCACATCGGCCCATATTGCACCAGACAGCACTTTAGCCTGCGCATCAGCCATGCTAATTTGCGTAATCAGCGGCGCTTTTAGCAGCTCGACAAAGTCTTTTTTATTTAGCCTCAGCAATTCACCATCTGTGAGCATCGTGACAGTTGCATTACGTTTGTTATCTGACACCAAAGCCTCTTCACCAAACGCGCTGCCTGAGTGCAACTCTGCCACTACAACCGCGGGTCGACTACCATCAACTACCCTACTGACAACCACAGAGCCTTTATCTATCAAATAGTAATAATCTCCCTCATTACCTTGCTGAATAATCACCTGCCCAGCCATGACATTGATGCGTGTCATACGCTTGAACATCTCTTCAATATTTGCAGCAGGCAAACGACTAAATACACCTTTTTGCAAATTAAATGCACTGAAAATACTGGTGTCATTCATCCAATCCCCTGTACTACGGATTGAACTCAGCGGCAACTGCATCTCATGCGATTGCACGCTAGGCTTACTTTCTGAATGTTGTACAGAGTTATCCGTAACAGACAATTGATCCCACGTCATCATGATGTCCAGCAGATCAATATCAATCCGCAAAATCTCAACATCAGTTAAGGCGAGCGAGTCTTTGATTTTCGGGTTAGCATTGACAGGATGTTTGGTCAGGCGAGTTCCACCACGGACTATCGCTTTACTGTTATCGTAGTAACGTATACCTAAATCACCTTTAAGCAGATAAAGTGCTTGCGCAGACTTATTTACATTCATGCGCAAGGGATCAATATCTTTGTTGACCTGCTCAACAAAACACAACGCCGCAAGCTCCCGCCTACGGCTCGCTGATAGCTTAGCCATCGGTTCTAATTGATCAAGCAAAGATACAACTGTGTCTGGCATTATTGAAACCTTAAGTCTGATAAAAGAAGCATATCAACGAAAATTTATACATCAAACACTTGGAGGTTTTTAAGCGCTTGCACAGGTAGCCGCAAACGACTCGAAGCAATTTCCTGCATAATCGTTTCACCTTCACCAGGTTTTAAATGCGTAATATATACTTCAACGGGGGTAGCAAAATGGCTCATATCAAGCTTATCAAGTTCCGTAACAAGGAGAGACGGGCAAAGGTGTTTGGAGAGCTTTGCAAGCTCAAGCTCACCATTACTAAATGCTGTTTCTATCACCAGATATTTTAGGTTCTTAATTTTGTTGACCTCAACCCAAAGTGCATCACACACGGTAGTGTCACCAGTAAACACAAAGCTACTATCACCGCTCTCAACGTGGTAGCCAACGGCAGGCACCACATGGTTTGCTGGTAGTGGTGTAAATTTTCTGCCATTTAAATCCAGCGTTTCGCCCAACTTAACTTCGCGGTAGCGCAAGCATGGCGTGCTGACATCAGGGATCAAGCTAAAGTCCGGCCAAACCTCCCAATTAAAAATATGTGTGCGCAATGTTGCCAAGGTTTCTTTTGTAGCATGCACTGTAATCGGTTCCGTGCGAAAGCCCATCGCTGTATCAATTAAAAATGGAATACAAGCAATGTGGTCTAAATGCGAATGAGTAACAAAAATATGATCGATTGCCAGTAACTCATCCATGGACAAATCACCAACGCCAGTGCCAGCATCGATTAAAACATCATGATCCACGAGCATAGAAGTGGTGCGTAACGTGCCACCAATGCCTCCACTACAGCCAAGTATTTTTATTTGCATATTGATCAATACTCTTTTATTAATCTTGCGCTATTTTGTTTCAAAATTAAACACACTATCCCACGTAGAGTCAGGTGGATTTTCCTTAAAGTGAGCAATCCGGTTGATGTACATTGTATATAAAGCGCGCTGAGGTTCTATTTTTTGTAACTCATAGAACTGCAACTCAGCCTTATCCCAATATTGACCGCGATAAAGCCGCAAAGCTTCGTGATAGCGCGCTAAGTTCTCTTTTGTAACTTCATCTAATTGCACCTCTTCACAAACTGGCTCAAAAATAGTGACGGGCTTATCTTTACCTTTCACACGCACAGCATCCAACTCACGATATACAAAATCTGGCACTTGCGCTTTAGTAAACTCACTGACGATGATATGTACGCCATAGTTTTTAGTCAGACTTTCCAAACGCGAACCTAAGTTTACCGCATCTCCCATCACAGTATATGCCATACGAAACTCTGAACCCATATTACCTACCGTCATCAGGCCTGTATTAAGTCCGACACCGATATTGATGGGCGGCCAGCCTTTAGCGGCAAAATCCTGCTGTAGTTTACCTAATGCTGCAATCATACCCAATGCAGCTTGCAACGCATGCTTGGCATGGTCAGCATCTAGCAATGGCGCACCCCAGAATGCCATAATTGCATCACCCATATATTTATCAATAGTACCGCGACCTTGGTGTATGACTTGCGTCATAGGCGTTAAAAACTCATTCATCAGCTGGGTAAGCTGTTTGGGGTCAAGCTCTTCAGAGATTGTTGTAAAACCACGGACATCTGAAAATAATACAGTCATTTCACGGCTTTCGCCTTCCATACTGATAACTTCTGGATTTTTTGCCATTTCATCCACCAGTTCAGGCGGTACATATTGTCCAAACAAGCCTGCTAACTGACGCTTACCGCGTGACTCAACAAAGAACCCATACGACATGTTGGTCACATAAATCAAAGTAATCATCACCAATAACGAAGCCAGAGGCAATACCAAGCCACTTTGCCATACAGACAAATTAACCAGCAACACCCCTAGAAAACTGGTTAACGTTAACAACGTTGCCCATAATGGACTAAGCGTGGGTAACATAAAGGCAAGCAAAAGCCCCACCACCACCAGCAGTAAAAATTCTGCACCTAGCGTATAAGCAGGGCTTCCTTTGATGTTGTTATCAAGAATTCCCGCGACCATATTGGCATGCGTCTCAACCCCCGCATAAATGTTTTGTACGGGTGTGGCTCGCAAGTCCATGAGCCCCGCCGCAGTAGTACCTAACAACACAATTTTATTTTCTAGAAGCTTGGCATCCACCCTTTGCGTTAGGACATCCGTGGCTGACACGTAAGGAAAACTACCTTGAGGCCCGCGGTATGGAATAAGCGCTGAAAGCTGGCTATCTACAGGTATACGATGTTGACCCAGCTGAAACCATTCCAAACCCGAATATTGCTGGTCAGCTTCCGCATCAGCCCCATCTGCATACCCAGCCTCAAGTTTCAGTTTAGTATGTTGATCTGTTTCTAAGGC
>DAIDAH010000232.1 GCA_027310735.1 Methylotenera sp.
ATGGGGGCCTGAATATAGGCGTAACCCTGCAACCCCAGCCATATCATTAATGCACCGACCACACCCAATAATATTAACGCAGATTTTGAGGTTGGCGCTTTAGCTGACTGATTTGCTACAAACACCTTCGCAGCGGCCTTTTGCTTAACATCAACTGCCTGCCCTTCCCCCTGATTAGTAGCACCTTTTGCTACAGGTTTATCAATATCTAGCTTTGGAGGACTAACATAATGACTTGCAGACAAAGTTGGGAGCGACAATCCTGCCTCAGTTTCTAAAGATATATCATCATCTGTAAAATCGTTGGCAGACAATACAAAATCAAAATCCTTTTCATATTCTGGCGCAGAGGTTTCTGCTGCAAATTTCGCAAGCTCATCTATTTGGCTGACTGTTAAAGGCGGTTCCAAAGACAAAGCATCATCGGCCACATACGTGCCAGTTTGTGGCTTGCTTTTCTCCAGCTGCTTATCTTTTTCAGCGCTAGCTAATGCTTTAATGAGCAAACTCATAATGCAGCTTACCTTTCACCGCTAGCGTCTAATGTTTTCTCTAACTGCTGAGCGGGAAGATACTGTTTGTAACTAGCTAATTCGTCACTTTCCAAACTAGCATTACCGATAACGGTAGGACGTAAGAAAATAACAAGTTCTGTCTTTTTTGCTGAATTGTTTTTAGCATTAAACATTTTACCGATAATTGGCATTGACATTAGCCCTGGTACGCCATTGTCAGTGTTGGCGACCTCATCTTGCATGAGTCCTCCCAAAATAACGGTATTACCGCTATTCACTTGCAACATAGACTCCATTTCACGCACTTGGATCTCTGGAATCCTGCTATCTAAATTTAAACTCGGATTTGGATCTCGAACACCCAAACCAATCTGCCTTGCAATGGTAGGCCGCACATTCAGTGTCACTGCACTGTTTTCGTTAATTTGCGGTGTAACGGACATCCACACACCTACTGGAACTGTATGTGGCGTTGTTGTAAAAGTTGTGACAGAAGGCCCCGTACTTGAAGTAGTTGTATCAGCCTTTACAGTGAAATAAACTAAATTATCAACTACTTTAAGAATAGCCGTTTGACTATTGAGCACCATCAATTTGGGGCTTGATAGCACCTTAGTATTACCAAATGTTTGTAGCAATCGAATAGACGCAGCTAAATCACCAATCGCCGTTGCTTTGTTATAACCTATCGCGATCCTAGGCGCTGTCGTTAAATCCGTTCCTAAAAGATCCTGCTTAAAGGTAAAACCATTAAGCGCCCCGCCAGCCCCCAGTCGGCTCCAATCTACACCGGCCTGATACTGATCATTTAAGGTAATCTCTACGATTGAAGCCTCAATCAATACCTGACGTTTAGCGCCCGCCTGCACTCTATCAATAAACTCTTGCACACTTTGGTGCTGTCGCCTTGTAGCTCTTACACTTAAGACCCCAGTTTCTTTATTTGCGATCACTGATGCAGCAAATAATGTTTTATATTCTTTCAAATTCTTTTCTGAGTTCTCATTAACATCTCCTTGCACATTTTGGTCACCAGATCCAGTAACCCCACCTGTTCCAGACCCAGTTGCACTCGAATTATTACCAGAACTCTTAAGATTACCGCCATCCTTAGATGAACTAATCGTTGCCCCACCCGTGCCGCGCCCCTGAACATCGTATTGCGCCTGTAAGCGCTTATCAGTCCCCAATCTATTCACCAGCACTTCTTTATCACTTTCAGCGAGAATATCTTTAATATTCTGAATCAAAGAGTCCCAAAAGTAATTTTTAGATTCAGATTCGACTGAAGTAGACGATATATTGAGATTCTTATTAGCAGTTGAACCCGCAACATTTGCACTTGATGCAATTTCATTTGCGACACTAATCCCTCCCTTCGTTACCCTTTGCATATTCACATAATTAATTTGATATGTTCTTAGCACTGGGGAGTCCGGTGCAATCGTCAACACATTATTCTGAATTTTATAAGTCAAATCCACCTGTTTGGATAAACGCTCCAAAATAGCGGGTAAGGTTTGATCTACAGCATTCAAGGTTACGCGGCCTTGAACATTAGGATTAATGTCTACATTCAGTTTGCTATCACGCGCTATTGCAAACAAGACTTCCTTTACCGGAGTGTCGTACACCACAATACTATATACAGGCTCTTTAGCCTTTGGTTTAGGAGGTGGTAGATATGTATTATTGATAACTGGCTTAGGTATAGCGCCTGAGGCTGGCGCATTGCCCGCAGCTGACTCTGCAGCAACCTGATTAGTTGCCGTATTTCGACCGTCTATATGGCCTTTTGATGGTTGTACTGTTGATTCATGCGCACATGATGACATGCTTAAAACAAAAACAGCGCACAACAACCGTAGTGTTTTTTTGTTTTTTCTCACGATGTATCACCCTTAACTTATCACATCAATTTACATTTACTTACACTTTGCATGAAAATGAAAAGAATTGCAAACAATAACAATAAGTTATAAGCGATTTCTACTGCCCTTGCTCAACTTCTTTATTTATTCCTGCCAACGTTCGCAAATATGGCCGGTTGTTTTTAATCTGACTAGGCAGTTTATTCAAAGCAGCAAGCGCCTCACTGCGTTGCTTGAAAACACCATACAAAATTACCGCATAATTTTCACCGCCCTGTTTTTTGCGATATACATAAAGATTCTCAACGCCCAACTGCCGCCTAGTCATATCAAATTCAGTTTTTAATTGCGCATCATTAAACTGTTCACCAAAACGTAACGACTTTATTTGCAGTGTGATCTGGTCTGGCGAACCACTTGATAACCAACTCTTCGTCGCTTCAAAGCGACTATCTAACAAAGACTGTGTTGTTTCAATCGGCTTTTGAGCAAGCTTTTCTACAGGTTTTGTTTCAACTGTTTGCACAGTCTGTTGTACTGTAACTGGCTCTACTATTGGCACACTAGCCACAGATGCTTTTTGCTGAACAGGTTTTTGCTTATCTACAACTATAGATTGCGTTACGACTTGATTCGCAACTGGCACAGATTTTTCTTGGCTTGCAGAGACCAAAGGGCTTCCTGCAACCAGCTTACTTGCAGTGTCGGTACTTACTACAGGATTAGCATTTTTCTTAACAACAGCCGCTACCGTATTTTTTTCTGGCATAGGTTTAACCGAACTTCTAACTGCCGAAATTGCATTAGCTGTATGGTCTATTTTTAATGAGTACGGAGAAATCATCCATACATATGCCACTAAACCAACTAACAAACCTATGACCAATATCATGCCAAATAAATACGTCCAGTTACTCTTTAGTTTAGAGCCAAACTCACTATCTTGAATCGCCGCTTTAACATGCTTAGGGGTGACTTGAAATGTATTCTCCGCAAATGCGGACAATAAAGCTTTATCCGCTAAAATATTCACACGCCGAACCAAGCCCTCGGCAGCACCTGAAAGCCTCTTAATCGCAGCCGCCGTAAATAAATGCGGGCCGTGGTACCCCGCCGCACGCAGACGGAAAATCAAATATTCGCCAACATCCTTAGTTTGCAAAGGTCCCAGATGAAAGCTATGCGTTATACGCTCACGCAATTGCCGTATATGTGTTTCGTTCAAATTGACATCCAACTCAGGCTGCCCGAACAACACTATTTGCAACAATTTATCTTGTTTGGTTTCCAAATTTGAAAGCAGCCGAATTTCCTCAAGCGTAGCCAAAGGCATACCTTGCGCTTCTTCCACAAAAATAACGACTTGACGGCCTTCCGCATGACGTTTTAATAAGTGCGCTTGTAATATCTGCATCACCTTTAAGCGGTCAGCATCTTTCGGCAAATCAAGTTGCAACTCAAAAGCAATCGCATCCAATACATCTTCTGGTGCCACACTTGGATTGGCAAGATAAATACTTTCAACTCTTTCAGGCAGTATGGTTTGCAGCATTCGGCAAAGCATGGTTTTACCACTGCCCACCTCACCAACCACTTTGATAATGCCCTCACCATTCACAATTGCGTAGACCAGTGCATCTAGCACTGCTCCACGATTACCGCCAGAAAAGAAAAAATCGGTATTCGGAGTGATCTTAAATGGGGGCTCTTTTAAGCCAAAGTGAGGGTAATACACATT
>DAIDAH010000233.1 GCA_027310735.1 Methylotenera sp.
GGCTTACAGCAGCGGGGGCTGCGCCGGACTAATTGAGTTACAACCCAACGTCACCGGACTTCACGTTTCACTCCTATGCACAGATTGCACAGCAGGAGCACCCAAATCGATGACAAAGTATAAACCAATCTGGAAAGATAGAAAATCCCCTCAGAGTATTTTCTAGTTCATTGCTACTCCACCGTTCCGATTTAGACATATCTCTGCCTCAGATCTAACTAATGCTAATGGTAGTTGAATGACTGATTTGGCTGTCACTTCTAGATCGGTTAAAAGACTACCGAAGAGCCGAATTAAGATTGTAGTCAGTAACGCGATAGACACCGATGTCCGCTAAAGCTGACTACGGAAGTTGCATCACCTAAACGGCAGCTTTCTTCCACTTTGCTGCCGCTTTCTCCAGACAGGCAACTGACGGCTATGGGCCGAATTTACCATTTATCACCGACAGCTTTATGGCAATTCATTTTCATTAGGTATCAGTGACTGCTTTGTGCCATGCTAATTAAGGGATTATGGGACAAGTCGCGACCCACAGCGAAAGTTCGTTAATTAAGTACGGATGGCAAAAACATCCACAAAGGAGACCGTTGGTTTTCAACGTTTGTGTTAGCCGTCACTCGCTCCATCTGCGTGAGCGCTCTGTTACCAATCCATATCCGCAGCCCTGTCGAACTGGCCACTTAGGTGTTCGACAAAGTTCTTCATCTCATCTTCTGAATACATTGCGCGTGCATATGTACCGTCTCCTACGTACGTGAGAATGCTTGGGAGACGGCTGAAAACATGGTGCCGCGCCGGCGCTCGCGGCCCAGACCAGAGGTGCTGCAGGAAAGACTCAATCTCCGCAATGGCCAAGCGCTCATCAAACGCTGGACGCCCGGTTAGGCTGAACTTGTGTCTTTGGTTATTGGTGAGAATCACGGGGGCGGCACCAGCACCAGAGTGAAAGCTAAACGCCTCGCCTCTCTTCCCAAACGCGCCATGTGCCACAAAGTTTCGTACTTGCGCGCGAAGATCAAGCAGACTGTCGTAGTGCAGCTTTGTCTGAGTTTCAGCGACATCGAGTGCTGCTTTGAACTTGGCCTTCCAGTCTGATTCAGCAAGGCGCGCAACATCATCGCCAGAGAGCAGTTTGCTCTGAAGTATTGCAAGGTGGATGAAGGCGTGCTCCGTCCAACTGAAAAATGCCTCGATAGCCGCCTGAGCGTTCCATTTTGCTTCGCGACGCAATGCGAATGATGGGGAACTGCCGCTGGTGATGACCGTGCCATCAGACAGAGTTCTTTTCTCGACATTTCGTTCCGCTTTCCGCTGTTCCGCCTCATCCGAGAGGGTCCGGAAGCGGTTTCGGAAGTACTCGTAGCGATCGAAGAGCCCGTCACTCTTGTTAACGACGTTTAGATCCGAGGTGGATACTGCTTGCTCTGCTCGCCACTGGAAGTAGGGCTCCGTGATAGAGACGGCCTTTGTGATCAGAGCGGCAATTGCACGAGCATCCTCCTCAGCTTGCTCGTCAGGTGTTCCACTCATCCTAGCCGTAGGGTCTAGATTCGGTGCGAAGACGCCAAGGCCCATCTTGCGATGTTCGATTCCGTACAGACGTCCGCGATACCTAACGGGTACTGTCCATGCCGTCTTCTCCCATTGCCCAAGGCTTGGAAAGCCAAGTAGATCAATGAAAAGGAAGTACACGAGGTAATAAGCCGGGAGGCTTCTTCCACCGTTTGTTCGCGAAGAGAGCATGAGGCCTCTTCCCTCCGCATCCGACCGCGGCGCGCCTGCAGGCTCTAACTCTTGGAGGGCATTGAGGGCGGCTTCGCGGATGCGAAGAATCTCAGGTGGAAGAACTGGAGGCTGCTGCGTCGTCAAAGCTCAGGTTCTCCATGACTCTCCGGGAGAGGAAATGGTGTCATGTGACGACTTAAGCGTGGGGTTAGCCCTAGTGCGCTGCAAATTGTTCATAGAGTGCATTCGCTATCGCGTCAAACCATATGTACGACAGAGCGCCTGGTTCAACTCCTTGTTCAATAGCAACGGTATTACCCTTTTCGCATACCTTTGCAATTGAAGGCTTCATTAGCCTATAAATCTCTTTCCATATTTGATACTCCATTTCTGAAGTCATCTCCTGAGAACGATAAAGCTTTAACTCTTCGTTTGCTTTGCCAAGATCGTAGCCGTGCTTCAATAATAGGTGTGTCCAGACAGTACGCACATTCGCTACCCAAAAATTGCTTGGTTTAAGCATCATTGCCATTTCAGACCCAACGCTTACCTTGAGGTATTTGATGTTTGCTGCATAGATTGAACCGACCATCTTGTTTGGATCGGACTCGTTGAGAAATGATTCGGCGAGTTTAATGATTGTTGCTGGCTTGTTGGCTGAGAGAACCTGCGGGCCAAGGCCATGTTCTCGTGCGCTGAAGTTCCCAATCGGGTCTGATATTCCAAGCGAGAGATCCAAAAAACCAGTGGTTTTGCCAGTTCTTTGCAACGTAGAAAGGTGTTGATGACACTCAAAGCGTGCGTCGTAGTGCTCTCGCACTTCATGCATATTAAGGTCTTCAATCAAGGGGTGAGCTTCCGTATGTGTTTGTAAAGGGCTAACAGTATTATAGAGACGCAGCGCGATTGATTTATTGTAATCGAAGAACTCAATTTATAGGTAATTTACTATTGGTATTAATGGTCGTTTGGGATAGCTTGCAGAACTTGCCACGCAAACTATGAGAGTCAGCTTCGTCCCACTTAGTTGCCGGATACTGAGAATTGGCAACAGTCGGCTATTGTAGTATCAGCTGTTAATGCCGAAGTGATAAAGAGGGTTGGAACTGAATGGCTGCTATGGGCCGATTTCACTAGTTAACACAGTCTGCTTTTGGAAAGCCTGAAAGCAAGCTTTCCACATCGGCACTTGCGACCCATTGCGGCCAGTCAAGATCGAAGATTTCGGCCATAATTTAGTCATTCGACTTGATGTTATATTTTATTCAATGCACCATATAAAAAATATAACAACAATATGAGAATTCATTTAATGACCACCCTGAAGCGTGCCAGCTTATTTTTATCTTTAATCTCAGCGTGGTTTTTTGTATCTGCAATCGTCTCATTAATCATGGTCAGGACTCTATATCTCACAGAGTTACCTTCACACTTTAATAATTTATCAGAAGATATTAAAAGAATTCAAGATTTAGTAATGCTAAAAAACGTTTGCGTGGCAGCTTTAAATTATGCGGGTTCACAAAAAGACTTTAGCTGGATATTGGTTAAATGGGCTTTTTCTTTTGTAGCTACATGGACAGTTATTTTTACTACAGCATTAATTTATTTAAAGAGACAATTAAACACTTTTAAGCAGGCAGAATATACAACGCAAGTTAAGTCGACATTAGACTTGGCTATAGATGGCAAGCTCCCACTTTGGAAAGCTTTTTGGGGCATTTTTATAGGATTGTCTTATGTGCTTTCAATCACAATCTATGCTTTACTGTACTCAGTCAAATATTTTCATATTGTTGAATTGGGTAAGGTTCCTTATTTAATACTTACTACCCTTGTATATTCACTAACGTCTGTCATATGGCTTTTTACTGCGGATATAGCATGGCGTTGTTCACGTAACTCAACCAATAATACTTGGCATTACTTATCTAGAGCAGCAATTCTTTTAATAATAGTTGTGCCTCTTATAAAGTGCATGTTTTTGTTGCATCAGTACCATGTAGTGCCGTTTTAGTTAATTGAATGGCAGAAATGGGCCGAATGCCTCAATTTCCAATGTCAGCACTTGGGTATTCAATATTGAGACTGCATAGTATGTGGATTACGGCTAGTTTTCACTAGCCGCAACCTTCGGGTTAAACTTCCGTCTGCTCAGCCATTTCCAAGGCATCATCAACCTCTATGCCTAGATATCGCACCGTGCTTTCAAGCTTTGTATGGCCTAATAACAGTTGTACCGCCCTTAAGTTCTTGGTGCGCTGTTGACGCGCATTTAAAATTGACCAGATAATCGCAGTTATGCGCGTTGAATTTTGACCAGATAAAACCAGTATCCTGCTTATTTTATGAGCAGGAGTATATGAGGTGATTACCATGGTCATGTATG
>DAIDAH010000234.1 GCA_027310735.1 Methylotenera sp.
GCCGTACAAAAGCCCCCTAGAACTCTGGCTAGAAAAAACAGAGCGTCAGGCAGCACCAGACCTAGCAGCCAATGATGCCGTATTCTGGGGTACGACACTAGAACACATTATTGCCAATGTCTATGCCACTCGTACTGGCGTGAAGGTCAGACGTTTGAATGCAGTGCTACAGCATCCTGAGCACCGGTTTATGTTGGCTAACCTAGATCGTGTGGTGCAACACCCCTCTGATGGCAATGGCATTCTTGAAGTTAAAACTGCAGGCGTCAATTCAGCAAAGTTCTGGGAAGATGGTGTGCCAGACAGCTATCAATGCCAGGTTTTGCATCAACTCGCAGTGACAGGTAAGTCTTGGTGTGATGTGGCGGTATTGATTGGTGGTCAGGACTTCAGGGTATATCGCATATTGCGCGATGAAGACAAGATTGCTGAGTTAATCCGCCGTGAAATCAAGTTCTGGCAATACGTGATTGATGATGTACCTCCCCCAGTGGATGGTTCTGAGTCAAGTGCCAGAGCCTTAAGCAATATGTACCCAAGAGATCGTGGCGATATGGTGGACTATAGCCAAGATACCGAGATGAACCGATTGTTTGCCAATTACTGGGAACATCGTCAACAACGCGAACTTTTTGAAAACCAAGAGGAGCTACTCAAGCAGCAATTGCAAGCACGTCTTGGGTTTGCCAGTGGCGCTGTGTTAGAGAATGCCAAAATCAGCTGGCGACAATCTAAAGATTCCACCACAACCAATTTAAATAGACTCAGCGAAGAACATCCAGACTGGGTAAAGCCGTATGAAATGACTAAGCCTGGTAGTCGTCGTTTCTTGGTACAGATTGGTCAGTAATCAAACATGGTTTGTTTAGCTGGTGCTTTAAGTAGCGCTAAGCAACACGTTTAAACCACGTAATCAATAGCCTTCGTTAGTACGACTCATCAATAGGGTCATGACTAACGGAGGCTTTTTTATTGTACGTATTTATTATTTAGGAGTCATACCATGATTAAAGGTCTTGCAATCACACCGCCGATTATTGGGCGTATTTCCATCGGCAAGATGGTTGAGAAAAACGGTAAGCGATTACCTGAGAAAGATGATAGTTTTACCATCACCACCCAAGTACAAAACAAGGATGGATGGCTGTTGCATCCATTACATGCAAAACTACAAGCAGAAGCCGCTAATGAAAAGATTAGAGCGATTCCAATTAAGTTGCTGTTTAACTGTAGTGACTTAAACCTGCGTGCAGAATATAGCTTGTTTGATAAGAAGACTGGCAGACCCATGTGTGTAGGTAATGGTGAGACAGCACGCTATGCAGGGGGTGATGGGATTCAGGAAACCACTTGCCCTAGCCCTGATGGTTGTGAGTTAGGCAAGAATAATGGATGTAAGCCTTATGGACGTTTGAATGTAGCGATTGAAGGGCAAGCGGAAGAATTGGCTTCGTTTGTATTTCGTACTACTGGGTTTAATTCCATACGCACACTCACAGCCAGACTACAGTACTTTGAAGCGGTGAGTAATGGCAATACGCGCTATTTACCACTACAACTTAAGCTTAGGGCTAAATCCACTACGCAATCGCATCGTGCACCTGTGTACTACGTGGATCTGTGTTTGCGTGATGGCGTGACGTTAGATGAAGCTGTAAGCATGGCACTTGCTGAAGCAGAAAAGGTAAATCAATCAGGAGCGAGTATCAAAGCCTTAGAGCAAGCGGTTAGAACTGGGCTTAGTAATGGCGCATTTGAAGAGTCAGAAGATGAAATTCCTGCGATTGTGGAGGAGTTTTATTCTGAGGCTGAGGATAGTCAGGCAGATACTGGTGAAATGAATGGCGCACAAGATAGCTTGCAGGTGGTGGTGCCGATGTCGACTAAGCTCACCAGTAAATTATGTACCAATAGTCAAGTACAAGGTGATGGGCAGATGGTGGCTCAACATTAGTTGTTGTGCGCTATTGTAGTGGTGGGTGAAGGCCTGCTGTTGGCCTTCACTTGGGTTGTGTCTGAGTTTTTGCGACGATCACTGCTGTTTTTCTAATGCCAACCTACCTAACATTTTAAAACTAAATTTTAGTCAGCCTTATAATGTATTGGTAGGTCATTAGAGATTTAAACGTCTAAGTTACAGCTAAACTTTTTCCCAAAAACAGGCACAACGTCAGCCACATTACCTTTATCAAACCGGATTGATTTACCGTTGAACTTAACAACCGCATCCCCTTTGCGAAGGTCTGCTAATAACGATATAAAGTTGTCTTCTCCAACTCGACTGCCTGTATCAAATGGGCCTTCGTATGAATTACCGTTTACATCAATAGTGAATTTTGGAATATCTTGATCGCTGCTAATCTGATGGAGTGTCACGTCTGAATTTGCATCGGCACTACCGTCTTTAGTTGGGCAACCGATGTAAAATCGTACATCATCTTGATCAATAAAGTATTCTAAGTTTCCCTGTCCAAACCCTTCTTTCCATTGTCCTTTAGAGGCAACTACAGGTTCTGATAGGATTGGCTTAGCATTGGCATTCCCAGCTGCTGCAGCTGTTGCTTGTTCTAAGGTTGAGTTTTCTAATGTTACTTTATCGCTACTATCTCCACAGCCTACTAAAAAGCAAAAAGATGGCAATATAAATACATACTGCATAAGTTTATTCATTGAACGTGTTCCACATGTGATGATGAAAATAGTTAACCGTCACGGCATGTAGCCTCAATACTATTGAGGCTATGCATATGCCATTTATCTAAACTGGGTTAATCCAAGGACATTAATTAGAAATCCATTACATGCTATATAGCCGACAAACCCACCAATAGCCTGTGGTCCAACTGACCAAAAAATCCTTTTATGGAAGGCATCCATAGCACCAGATGTCACATACACATCTGGCTTAACAAAACTAAGGAACAAGCCACCTACAAAAGCACCCACTGTAATGAAAAATGTGCCGGAAAGCAGAAATGCAACCCAAGCAAAAAACCCCACATCACTCTTCGATGAAAACACGCCAATCAAAGTTATTACGAACACAAGCCCAAAGCAGATTGTTAGATATTTTATAAAACGCTCCATGCATTTCTCCAAATTTTTTTCGCACTGTTATCAATGGACAGCTAGTTTCTAGGCGATAAAGAAGCTAACGAAATAATTACCTAAGTGTTTTTTTAAGTAAGTATTTAAGTGAGCACGCTTGCCATATAGATTGCATGCATACTCATTTCCAATACTTAACTTTACACCAAACCAAACTCAAAGTGTGTGGTTTTTAGGTCTCATGTCAGCAAAACTCGCGATATGCCTAATCAAACTCAAAAGTGTGAAGCACAACTGCTATTCGCAACGAATATGCGTCGCATTCGACTAGAGAAAAAACTAACACAAGAAAAAGTAGCTGAAGCAGCTAATCTCCATCCAAACTACATTAGTTCGGTAGAGCGTGGGGAGCGCAATATTTCTATTGGCAATATTGAACGAATTTCAGTGGCATTAGGTACCAGCATGTGTGAGTTGCTTACTGACTTGACACTCTGAGATAGCAAATCAAATACAGCACGTACCTACATAATTAACTGCTTAAAGAATAAAGGTAGTGATAGTCATTTCCTTTGTTGTAAAAACCTTAAGCAACTTAGGTGTATATCGCTAGACCACTGCGAGAGGATGAATCTAAGCTCTGAGCGTTATAGTGTCACTTTTTTAACTTCTTTGGTTTGCTTTGTATCGATGTTTGCCCATTTGCATACAAAAAACATGTGAACGCTGGTCAGTACCTGCATTATATTATCCATAAACCACCGAATGCATACATTCAAATTTATCTAATACGTCATATAAACTTATAGCCCTCATCAAATACTACCACCCATCCCCTCAACAAACGTATCTATAAACGCTTGAATCTTTTCAGCCACACGACCCAAAATAGTTTTGCGCTCTAATACCTTAGGCTGATAGTTAAGTGCATCTTTGATTTCCTGAGGTCGCGGCAAGCGGCTAGCAAACTCGTAGGTTTGTAATAGCTTCTGCAAGTGTGAAGGTTGAATCTTTTCATCAGCGC
>DAIDAH010000235.1 GCA_027310735.1 Methylotenera sp.
AAGCACCGCTGGTTAGGTGGTATGTTGACTAACTTCAAAACGGTTAAACAATCTATCAAGCGTCTTAATGACTTTGAAGCAATGTTGCTTGATGGTAGTTTAGAAAAATTTGGTAAAAAAGAAGCGCTAGGTTACAAGCGTGAAGTTGAAAAGTTAGAGCGTTCAATTGGTGGTATTAAGGAAATGGGCGGCTTGCCAGACGCTATTTTCATCATTGACGTTGGTCATGAAAGCGGCGCGATTACTGAAGCGGCTAAATTGGGCATCCCAGTGATTGGCGTTGTTGATACTAACAACTCACCAGATGGCGTAGCTTACGTTATTCCTGGAAACGATGACTCTTCTCGCGCTATTCGTCTTTATGCGCGCGGTATCGCTGATGCTGTTTTAGAAGGTCGTAGTTCTGTGATTTCTGAAATCGTTAAATCAGCAAGTGAAGAAGTTACTGAAGCTGTAGCTGAGTAATCTCTCTACCTAAAAAGGGGCTCAGTGCCCCTTTTTTAATTAAAAAATTCACAAAATAAAACATTTAACCATTTGTTTAATTGGTTGATGGACATTTAGGAGCTAAAAATGGCTGAAATTACCGCAAGCATGGTAAAAGAATTACGTGAGCGCACAGATGCGCCAATGATGGATTGTAAAAAAGCGTTGACAGAAGCTGAAGGCGATATGACTCGCGCAGAAGAAATCTTGCGCGTTCGCTTTGGCAACAAAGCAAGCAAGGCTGCTAGTCGTGTTGCTGCTGAAGGTACTGTGGGTATCAGTATCAGTGCTGATGGTAAGACTGGTGCGATGATTGAGGTGAACTCTGAAACTGACTTCTGCGCTAAAAATGAAGACTTTTTGAAGTTTGTTAACGAATTGGCCGCAGTGGTTGCATCTAGCGCTGCTGCAGATATTGAGGCTGTTGCAGCTTTGCCAATGAATGGTGCTACTGTTGAAGAAACACGCGCTCAATTAGTTGGTAAAATTGGTGAGAACATTACGCCACGTCGTTTTGTGCGCCCTGTGGTGCAAGGCAAGCTTGCTAGCTATATTCACGGCAGTAAAATTGGCGTGTTAGTTGACTTGGTTGGTGGTGATGAAGCTTTGGCAAAAGATATTGCTATGCACATTGCTGCAGCAAAACCAAAATCATTGGATGCATCAGGCATTGATGCTAGTTTGATTGAAACTGAACGTCGTGTTGCAATTGAAAAAGCAAAAGAAGCTGGTAAGCCTGAAGCGATGTTAGAGAAAATTGCAGATGGTACTGTGCAAAAATTCCTGAAAGAAGTTACTTTGTTGAGTCAAGTGTTTGTTAAAGACGATAAAATGACGATTGAGCAATTGCTTAAATCTAAAGGTGCTTCAGTGGCTTCATTCACAATGTTCACTGTTGGTGAAGGTATTGAAAAGGCTGTTGTAGATTATGCTGCAGAAGTTGCAGCGGCAGCTAAACTTTAATGATTGTTGGCTTAGCTTAATTATATTTAGCTTAATCAACGAGTGATGTTGAGAGTGGACTAGGCAGGATGTGCTTAGTCCATTTTTTTTAGTAAAAATTTGGCTCTAATTTTGTGCTTGCTGTGCTTAATTGGATGACTAAAACTGTGTTTTTATGCTTAAATAAGCAAACTTAATAAAGAGGAATTCTTGTGTCCGGACCAGCCTATAAGCGAATCTTACTTAAACTTTCTGGTGAAGCACTCATGGGCGATGATGCTTATGGTATTAATCGTGCGACTATCACCAGAATCGTCAACGAAGTAAAAGAGGTCGTGGATTTAGGTGTTCAAGTGGCCGTTGTAATTGGTGGTGGTAATATCTTCCGCGGAGTGGCGCCAGCCGCAGAGGGGATGGATAGGGCGACAGCCGATTATATGGGTATGTTGGCAACCGTGATGAATGCCATGGCTTTACAAGATGCTATGAAGAATATCGGGCTTAATGCCCGAGTGCAAAGTGCATTGAATATTGAACAAGTGGCTGAGCCATATATTCGTGGTAAAGCAATTCGTTATTTAGAAGAGGGGCGTGTGGTAATTTTTGGCGCCGGTACTGGCAATCCTTTCTTTACTACAGATACTGCTGCTGCACTACGTGGCATGGAAATTAGTGCTGAGATTGTAATCAAGGCGACAAAGGTTGATGGTGTATATACTGATGACCCTAAAACAAATCCAGAAGCCATGCGCTATAAAACGATCAGTTTTGATGAAGCAATTATTAAAAATCTTAAAGTAATGGATGCCACGGCATTGACGCTTTGTCGTGATCAAAAACTACCGATAGCTGTGTTTAGCATCTTCAAGCAAGGCGCTTTGAAGAAAGTGGTAATGGGTGAAGATGAAGGTACGATGGTAACCCCATAAAACTGGTGATGAGTAGATTTATGTTGGATCTACTTTTTATCAAAAGTAATAATTTTTTTAATTACAGTCTAAATGAGTACTGTTATACATAATAATAAGATATTAGTTGGAGAAGTTAATGTTAAATGAGTTGAAAAAAACTGCAGAGCAGAAAATGCAAAAATCATTAGAAGCGCTCAAAAATGATTTGGCTAAGATACGTACAGGACGTGCACACGTTGGTTTGCTAGATCATGTAATGGTTGAGTATTATGGTTCTATGGTGTCGGTAAACTCAGTTGCAAACGTCAATTTAGGTGACTCACGTACTATCAATGTGCAACCATATGAAAAAAACATGATTAGCAAGGTTGAAAAAGCTATTCGTGATAGTGACTTGGGCCTTAATCCTGCAACCAATGGTGATTTGATTCGCGTACCGATGCCAATGTTAACGGAAGAGCGACGCCGTGACCTGACTAAGATTGTACGCACTGAATGTGAAGGTGCTAAGGTTTCTATACGTAATGTGCGTCGTGATGCGAATGACACTTTGAAGAAGTTGATGAAAGATAAAGCAATTTCTGAGGATGACGAGCGTCGTGTACAGGATGACATTCAGAAATTTACGGATAAAGCCGTAGCTGAAGTCGATAAGATGTTGCAAGTCAAAGAAGCTGAGTTAATGGCTGTCTAATCTTTAATGAAAATATATGACAAATATAGACTTGAAAGCTTATCTGGCATTTAAACGTGCTGTATAACGTTATTCTAAACACTCTATTTGATATTGAATTGAAGTTTTCATCTGTTATGACTGGAGTGTTCATTGGGATTTTTTAATAGCGCGACACAAAGCATTCCAAGTATTACTGAAATTCCTAAACATATTGCTGTCATCATGGACGGTAATGGGCGTTGGGCACGTAAACGTTTTTTGCCTAGAATCGCAGGACACAAACGTGGTGTTGAAGCGGTACGAGACCTAGTTAAATACTGTGTAAGCTTGAAGGTTGAATATTTAACATTATTTGCCTTTAGTAGTGAGAATTGGCGTAGACCCAACGAAGAGGTTTCGTTTCTCATGGGCTTGTTTATGGATGCTTTGAAGCGTGAGGTTTCTAAACTACATCAAAACAATATCAAGCTTATTCTAATCGGGGACCGTAGTCGCTTCGATTCCGCACTCATTGCTCAAATTGAGGAGTCTGTTCAGCTTACAGCTAATAATACAGGCTTAACTCTAACGATAGCGGCTAATTATGGCGGTCGTTGGGATATACTTCAGGCTGTAAATCAAATGCAATTAGCGTCACCGCATCTAGTGGGTCTTTATGAGGAGGCTCACTTAACTCCATACTTATCAATGAGCTATGCGCCAGAGCCGGACTTGTTTATACGTACTGGTGGCGAAAAGCGGATTAGTAATTTTTTGCTGTGGCAGTTGGCCTATACAGAATTATATTTTACAGATACGCTTTGGCCTGATTTTAATGAGACGGCTTTCAATTTGGCGATAGAGTCATATCAGAAACGCGAACGCCGCTTTGGTCGTACTAGTGAACAGCTTGCTGAACATAAAAGATAATTTGTTTAGATCATTCATTGTTTCCTTCAATACTATAAACACTACTTTTCGTTGAGAATCTCACTGTAAGATGCTTAAAACAAGAATAATCACTGCTTTCATACTTATTATCAGCTTTTTAATTGCTCTGTTTAATGC
>DAIDAH010000236.1 GCA_027310735.1 Methylotenera sp.
CGCATGCAGTGCATCAATCAAATCTTCAGCATCCTCTGATACGGTAAGCATCAATACTTGGGCTTGCGGCACTTCTTCACGCAGCAATGGTATAGCAGCCAAGCCGCTGGTGCCCGGCATGTGTAAGTCTAGCAGCACGACATCAGGCTTGTATTGCTTGGCGCGTTTGACACCTTCCAGACCATCCCCGGCTTCACCAACTACAATGAACCCTTCTTGACGTTGGAGTAGTAGTTTGATGCCACTTCTAAACAGGGTATGGTCATCAATAATCAAGACACGTATTGGTTTCATTGCATGTTTTCCGTGTTGTTCTGGTTGCTATTGAGCGTATTCAACTCTAAAAAAACCCGCGTTCCTTTGCCATGTGCCGACGTTATGTATAACACGGCACCAATCTTGTGCGCTCGCTCGCGCATGATGTGCAAGCCAACATGCGTATCACTCGCATCTCGTGCGGCATTAAAGCCAATGCCATTGTCTTGTATGCTCAGCGCACATGTTTCGTCACATAAAAGATTTACTTTAACCTGATTCGCCTTTGCATGTTTACGTACATTAGATAAAGACTCATGCACAATGTGCATGATCTGGAGCACATGCTCGGGAGATAGTTCAGGTGCCGTTCCAGAGCATTCAAAGCTGGTACGGATGCTGGTTTGCCCCTCAAATTTATCTAGAGCACTACGCATTGCCGTTTCAATATTTGCGTTACCGATGCGGGTGCGGAAGTGCACTAATAGCTCACGTACATCGTCGTAGCTCTCTTGTACGCCTTCACGAATTTGTTCTAATCCTTGTAAAGCCGTAACCGTGTTGCTTTTTTGCAGGTCTTCATGCAGTAACTGTACTTGAATGTTAAGGTAAGCGAGTGATTGAGCAATACTGTCGTGTAGTTCTTGCGCCAGTAAGTTTCGCTCTTCAAACACGGCCATTTCTTTGTCCAGTGCAGCCAGCTCTTTATTTTTCACTTCAACACTTTTGGTTTTTTCTTCGACTCTCTGCTCAAGCGTGGTGTAGATGTCTTGTAAATCACTTGCCATACGGTTGAAACCAGCCGCTAACTCACCGAGTTCATCTTGGCTAGCAACTGGAAGGCGCACATCAAAATCACCTTTTCCCATGCGTTGAAGACCCTCTCGAAGGCGGGTCACAGGGCGCACTACCATCATTGAAAATAAATGCACTAATAATACCGTACCAATGAAAGCCAGACTGACCAGTCCAATCTGAAGGCTACGTAGTAGGGTGGTGGCGCGCGCGTTGCTGTCTTCAACCATCAATACCAAATCATTTACAGCCAGCACATATTTTTCAACAATTGGTCGATACTCCTCCAGCAATAACTCCTGCTCAACAAGTTGAGTCGTGTTAAGTATTTGCGAGGTGCGTGGTTTTAAGTCTGTGACCCAAGCATGCTGTAACAAATTCATTTGTGCACGCACATCATCATTTTTAGGCAGAGATAGTGGGCGGTGAGAGTCGCCGCGTTCAAGATCAGCGAGCACTTTCTCAAATTGCATAATTTCATCTTGAATAGTTTGTTGTAGTTTGCTTGTAGGTTTTTGTATCTGCTGGGCTAGCAGAAAAGCAATGTAATATGAACGCATGCGCTCACTTCCTGCATCGTTGATAGCCGCCGCACCTCCTTCAAGCTTCCATGAAACAAACAGGGTGGAGCCAATTGCGATAAGTGCTACTAAAAAATACAGAATAAGAATCCCGGTGATTTTATGTCGAATATTCAGGGGTTTCATTGTTCAGTTTTCTCGCGCAATCGCACCAGTACTTTATAAAATAAATTCAAAGTTACGTAGTCCATCGACATTAATGATGACGATTTCTTTTCCGAACACTTCAATAAGCCCTGCATTATTAAGCTTTAACATGACGCGTGAGAATGTTTCAGGGGCAATGTTGAGCATGGACGCGATCGTGTATTTACTGGCTGGTAGCTGCACACGGCCTGGGTTTGGGGAGTCTGTGCTGATTTGTATCAGGTAACCAATCAAACGTTGCGTACTATTTTGAAGCGAGATAGATTCGATATTGTTAACCAATTGGCGATTGCGTGCAGATATGCCGGCCAGCATGCGCCGTACGACTGTAGTATCGTTGTCCAGGATGTCGAAAATAGCGTCTCGGGTAATGAGTAATAATTTTGAGTCTAATGTCGCTTGGGCATAGATCGGGAATGTACGCTCCATAAATAGCACAGCTTCACCGAAGCTCTGGCCGGGCTGAATGAGTCCAATGACTTTTTCATCGCCTTGAGGTGAGATTACCCCCATCTTTATCTGGCCCTCTAGCAGTAAATAGAAGCCATTTGCGATATCGCCGCGATTAAACAGTATCGTGCCGCGCGATGCGTCTATCAGCTTTGTTCCAGCAGCAAGCTTTTCAATTTGCGCTGGTTGAAGTTCTGAGAACATGTAAAATTTAGATAACTGTTGGGCAATCACTTCCTTACTCATTCGAGTCTCCCCCTCAATACTTTAAAAATTCTTTTGCTTAGCAGTAATAACAGTATCTGGATAAGGAACGTGCCTGCTGCTAGGACGGCCAGATACCAGCCGGAACTATGTCCTATAGCTACCATTACGCCTCCGATTAAAAAACCAGAAGCACGCAAGATGCTGTTAGCACCAAGAGTATTTCTGGCTTCTTGATGCCATGCAGTTTGCTGCCCAGGACGTAGCCATAATGGCAGTAGAAAGCTCACTGCACCTGTAACCAGTGGCATAAGAAAGACGATAATGAATGATGCAATAGGGTTAAAGCTTGGGTGATGGTAAGCGCGTGTTGAGCAAATGACTAAAGCAACCACATACCCGACTAATGCTGCCGCTAGTGCAGGGGTCGCTCCGTTCCAGTTAAATATTTCCACACGATAAAGTTTTAACCATGACTTCAATATGCTCAACACAGGAATTGCTAGTAACGTAACGCCTACCCAAGCTAGTTTTGGGTGCCATGCAGTACTACAGGCGGTAATTAACGTGCCAAACACCATCCATTTTAGATGTGGATGCATGCGTGATGCGACCATTGGGTCTGGGCGTCGTGCTGCTGTGGGCAGTAGTACTTGTAGTGTGCCTATGGCTGTTATGCCGATAAATCCGAGCGTATTGAGATGTAGGTGTAATAGACGTAATGCCGAGCGTTGTGCTGGTATAAAGTAAATTGCAGATATGGCTACAAGTGCAATCAATAAGCACATCATTGCAGTTAAATACCAGTTTAAACAAGGGTGCGGAGCACCAATACATTTGTTTCTTAAATTGAATGCCCAAGCTGCCAGACTGGTGACTACTATGATATCGATCATAGCGCCCATGTAGTGGCCAGTAGTGACTGTTTGAGGAAGTGTGAAATGGCAGGTGATTAAAATGCCGCTAAATAACGCTAGTAAAGGTAAGCGGCTAATCCATTTGTTAGGTTTCTTACTACGGACTAACACTGGAACAAAGTGCACCATAGCGGCTAATATCAACGGTATGATGCCAATGGTAAAAATGATGTGATAGCTAATGATCGCCGCACTGCTATCTAATAGCATAAGGATAGATGCGGCGATGAATGTTAGCAGCGTAACTGCAACATGAAACGGAAGCACTGTACTTACACTTTAACGAAATCTATTACGATCTGCCCAGGCTCACGTTGTACATATTGAATGCTGACTGCATTGTTATAGCGCTGCTCAAGTTGATTCAGTAATGGTAGCGGGTCGTGGTCATTCACAAAGCGCATGGTCTCGCCGCTATTTAATGCGTCAAGTGCACCAAATATAGCCGCATGACGAAAGCGCTTAGCAATGCCGCGCGCATCAAATGGATAGATTTGCTCTGGAAGTAGATGAAGATGAGTTTGTGACATATATTATCCTTTCTAAGGTTTGAGTGCGATTTTGCACGGGGTGGGTAAAATAAAACTGATTATTAAGTTATGGTGCTGCGGCCTTTGTTCTATCAACGTTAGTTATTCGATGTCGATTGCCTTTGATCACAGCAATAACTGTGCTTAGTACGAATAACAACAACGCAATTGCATTAAGC
>DAIDAH010000237.1 GCA_027310735.1 Methylotenera sp.
GAAGATGTGCCTGAAATTCTAGCTGAGCTTGCTACGGTTGAAATGCATGCCATTCAAACTTCTGGCAATTGCATCCGCAACATCACTACTGATCAATTTGCAGGTGTTGCACCGGATGAAGTGGTTGATCCACGCGCCATGGCTGAGATCATGCGCCAATGGAGTACATTCCATCCAGAGTTCGCGCTCTTGCCACGTAAATTCAAAATTGCAGTTTCAGGCACCAAACAAGATCGAGCTGTTGTGCAAGCACATGACATTGGCATGGAGTTTTACCGTGATGCAGAAAATAAAGTCGCGATTAAAGTCTGGGTTGGCGGTGGTTTAGGCCGCACACCTATCTTAGGCTCTGTGATTAATGAACACCTTGAGTGGCAACACGCCCTCACCTATTGTGAAGCTGTGATTCGTGTTTACAACATGCATGGTCGCCGAGACAATCTATATAAAGCGCGTATCAAAATCTTGGTGAAAGCACTGGGTATTGATGAGTTCCGCAAACAGGTTGAAGCTGAGTGGTTGCACATTAAAGACAACCCGAACACCATTACTGAAGCTGAACTTTCCCGCGTTGCTAAACATTTCGATGCTATGCCCTACGAAAACTTGCCAGCACAAGATGTTAACTTTGATGCTGCCGTTGCCGCTAACCCTGCATTTGCTGCTTGGGTAAAACGCAGCGTACATGCGCACAAGCAAACGGGTTACCGTGCGGTTACACTATCATTGAAGCCACACGGCAAAGCACCTGGCGATGCAACCACAGAGCAAATGCATGTGGTCGCTGACTTGGCAGAACAATACAGCTTTGGCGAACTACGTGTTGCTCACGAGCAGAATTTGATTCTAGCCGATGTAAAACTAAGCGACTTGTTTGCCGTATGGGAAAAAGCACGTGCGCATGGTCTGGCAACGCCAAACATTGGTTTGTTAACCGACATTATTTGCTGCCCAGGCGGTGACTTCTGCTCACTCGCTAATGCCAAGAGCATTCCAATTGCACAAGCGATTCAAATGCAATTTGATAATCTGGATTACTTGCATGACATCGGCGATATTGAACTCAATATTTCAGGCTGTATGAATGCCTGCGGCCATCACCACATTGGTCACATTGGCATTTTAGGTGTAGATAAAGATGGTTCAGAATGGTACCAAGTCACTATCGGTGGTAGCCAAGGCAATAATGCGAGCATTGGCAACGTCATCGGCCCATCATTTGCGGCTGAGGAAATGCCGGGCGTGGTACAACGTTTAATCGACGTTTACCTGAAAGAACGTACTCCAGAAGAGTTGTTTATTGATACCGCACGCCGCCTTGGTGTTGCGCCATTCAAAGCGCATGTTTACGCTGCAAAAGAAACAAAAAGCGAGGCTAAAAATGTCTAATTTAATCTACAAAAACGCCATCGTTACTGATGAGTGGGCATTGGTCGAGTTACCAAAAGCAGATCAGGAAGTACGTAAGCAAGCTGGTAAAGTGGTGCTGTTCAAACTGACTGGTGAAAAATCCACTTCAGCAGAGCAAATTGCCAATACTGTAATCCCTGCTACTGGTAAAGTCATCGTGCCTTTATCAGTCTACTTGGCGCGCAAAGACGCACTGGCCAGTCGCATTGCTAAGCAAGAAGTTGGCGTTTGGCTAGCTACACATGAGTTGCTAGAAGACCTGATCAGCGCTGAAAAAGACCTGAATGTATTGCCTTTGATTGCAGTATATGTAGAGCGCTTTGCCGACGGCCGCATTTTCACCATTGGCAATCTGCTACGCACCCGCCACGGCTTCAACAACACTTTACGTGCATTCGGTGATGTATTACGCGATCAACTGTATTTCTTAAAACGCTCAGGCTTTGACTGTTACTTGGTTCGCGCTGACAGAAATGCTGCAGAAGCGCTACAAAGCTTGACAGACTTTAACCAGCCATATCAAGGTGCGGTTGATGATAACCTGCCAGTATGGCGTAGAGTGAATCGGGGCGCATAAGTGAACGGTGAAGTCTCCATGCTGCGGCCTGCGGCAAGCAATCCAGCCACATCACCTGAATTAACAGAGGCACTACAAGCCTCAGTTAAGCAAAAACGCACACAAGTAATAGCTTTATTAAACGAGGCTATTCAAGCATTCGGCAACCAGCATGAAATCACCTTTGCCAATAGCATGGGTGCTGAGGACATGGTGCTAACTGATATTATTCAGCGTGAAAATCTGGCGATTGAAATATTCTCATTAGACACAGGTCGCCTGCCTGTCGAAACCTATGATCTGATTGCTGAAACCGAGCGCACTTACAACACCAAACTCAAGCTATTCTTTCCACAAGCAGAGCCTGTAGAAAACTACGTTAGAGCCAATGGCATCAACGCTTTCTACGAGAGCATCGAGTTACGTAAAGCCTGCTGTTTTATGCGTAAAGTAGAGCCATTACAACGCGCGCTAAAAGGTAAAAAAGCTTGGGTGACTGGCATGCGTGCAGAGCAATCAACTACGCGTGTTGACTTGCCATTTCGTCAGTTTGACGAAGGCAATAAACTGGAAAAATTCAACCCTTTAAGCAACTGGACCGAGAAAGAAGTTTGGGCGTACATTCGCATGTTCAATGTGCCATACAACAAACTGCATGACCAGTTTTATCCTAGCATCGGCTGTGCGCCTTGCACCCGCGCCATTGCGATGGGGGAGGACGTACGTGCTGGCAGATGGTGGTGGGAAGATCCACTGAATAAAGAGTGCGGACTACACGTAAAGAAGTAAACTTTTTCAGATTCAAACCTCAAGATATAAAACCTTACCAGACATAAAACTTTAAGATTCAAAACCTAAGATCTAAGACAATGACAACTAAACAACCTTTATCTCACCTAGACTGGCTCGAATCTGAAGCCATCTACATTCTGCGCGAAGTCGCTGGGCAGTGCTCTAATCCAGTATTGCTATTTTCAGGCGGCAAAGACTCGCTGTGTATTTTGCGTCTGGCTGAGAAGGCTTTCCGCCCAGGCCGCTTCCCATTTCCGCTGATGCACATTGATACTGGTCACAACTATCAGGAAGTCCTCGACTTCCGTGACCAACGCGCAGCAGAGTTAGGTGAGAGACTCATCGTGCGTTCAGTTGAAGATTCAATGAAGCGCGGTACCGTTGTATTGAAGTCAGCGGACGAATCACGCAATAAGCATCAGTCAGTGACTTTGCTGGAAGCGATTGAAGAGTTTGGTTTTGATTGCTGTATCGGTGGTGCGCGCCGCGATGAAGAAAAAGCACGTGCCAAAGAACGTATCATGAGTTTCCGCGACGAGTTCGGTCAATGGGATCCAAAAAACCAACGTCCTGAATTGTGGAATCTTTACAACGCACGTTCCCACAAAGGCGAAAACATTCGCGCCTTCCCAATTTCCAACTGGACAGAAATGGACGTTTGGCAATATATCGAACGTGAAAAATTGGCATTGCCTAGCATTTACTTCGCACACAACCGCCCAGTAGTCATGCGTGGCGGCTCTATCGTGCCAGTGAATGTACCACTAGCTAATGGTGAAATCACCAACTTAGTTAAAGCGGGTGAGGAAATCATTGATATGCAAGTGCGCTTCAGAACCGTAGGCGACATCAGCTGCACCGCACCTGTCATCAGCGATGCAGATACTGTTGCTAAAATCGTACTCGAAACAGCAACTTCCACTATTACCGAGCGCGGCGCAACGCGTCTGGATGACCAAACCTCCGATGCAAGTATGGAACAACGTAAGAAAGAAGGCTATTTCTAATGAGCAGCTCTAATATGCAAAATGTAAATACACAACACAACGATAGCTTGCTCCGCTTCATGACTTGCGGCAGCGTGGATGATGGTAAAAGCACATTAATCGGCCGCCTGCTATTTGACACTAAAACCATTCTGGCTGACACGCTGACACAAATGACGCGCACGTCAGAAAAACGCGGTCTGACAGCTGTTGACTTGTCACTGCTAACTGATGGCTTACAGGCGGAACGTGAACAAGGCATTACCATTGACGTAGCCTATCGTTACTTCTCAACTGGCACACGTAAATACAT
>DAIDAH010000238.1 GCA_027310735.1 Methylotenera sp.
TTGGGTTGCCACGGCTCGGACATGTGATGTATCAAAGCCCTGAAGACGTTCGCCAAATCTGGCTAGACAACGTATGCCGCGCTCCATGGCTTCAGGCGTTAAATTGCGATCTTCATCTAAGTCGCCACCTTGTCTTACCGCTTCTTTGAGGTACTCAATGCGCTGGATATGTCCGCTGTCCAGTCGACCAATTTCTAGCCGAAAGCTATTTGAACCTAAGTCAATGGCGGCTAGAAGCGCTTTGTCTGCGGGAGCGTTGCTTGTGTTGTTTTCTATCACGAATTTGATCCACTATATCTTGATACTCAATGTTTATGGCAAAACCAGTTTTTTAACTTTAGCTTCGATTATAACTTTATTGAAACAATATTATTGTTTCTATTTTGCAGTAGTCTCTTGAAAGTTTGATGACAAAGCCTAATTAACAGTTAAGTATTTAATCAATATCAGGAGTTAAGAAAAATGGTAGCAACAACTAGCGCACAACCAGAAAAAATGGCCTTTCAGGCAGAAGTAAAACAACTTCTGCAACTGATGATTCATTCGCTATATAGCAATAAAGAAATTGTGTTGCGTGAATTGATTTCAAATGCCTCTGATGCTGCAGATAAGCTACGCTTTGAAGCGTTGGCAAATGGCGCACTCTATGAAAACGATAGTGAGCTGAAAATCCGCATCGCTTTTGATAAAGAAGCGCGCACCGTGACGATCTCAGACAACGGTATCGGTATGAGTCGTGATGAAGTGATTTCTCATATTGGTACGATTGCAAAATCGGGCACCAAAGAATTTTTTAATGCCCTAACTGGCGATCAAGCGAAAGACGCTAATTTAATCGGTCAGTTTGGCGTAGGCTTTTATTCAGCATTTATTATTGCTGACAAAGTGACATTAACTACCCGTCGTGCAGGTGCAACTGAAGCTGTGCGCTGGGTGTCAGCAGGCGAGGGCGATTACACGCTGGAAGCCGCAGATAAAACTAGCCGCGGTACAGACATTGTGTTGCACTTACGTGACGGCGAAGATGAATTTTTAAGCGACTGGAAGCTTAAAACCATTATTCGTAAATATTCAGATCACATCACTTTGCCAATTGTGATGAAAAAGAGTGAGTGGAAAGATGGCGCTGAAGTGCCGACTGATGAAGATGAAACCGTGAATAAAGCCTCTGCTTTATGGGCGCGCAATAAAAACGACATTACTGAAGAAGAGTACCAAGAGTTTTACAAACACGTTTCTCATGATTTTGAAAATCCATTAGCACATACCCATAGTCGTGTAGAAGGTAAGCAGGAATATATCTCATTGCTTTATATTCCAAGCAAAGCGCCGTTTGATTTATATGATCGTGAACGTCGCCATGGCATCAAGCTGTATGTGAAACGCGTATTTATTATGGAAGACGCAGAAAAGTTGATGCCGCAATACCTGCGCTTTGTACGAGGTGTGATTGATACTTCAGATTTACCACTCAACGTTTCACGCGAGATTTTGCAATCCAGCCGTGATGTTGAGGCAATCAAAGCGGGTTCAGTTAAAAAGGTCTTAGGTGTGTTGGAAGATATGGCCGAAAACAAGCCTGAAGACTACGCTAAGTTCTATAAAGAGTTTGGTCGTGTATTAAAAGAAGGTCCGGGTGAAGATTTTGCCAATAAAGAAAAAATTGCCGCATTGTTGCGCTTTGCTTCAACCAAGGCAGACACAGATGTGCAAGAGGTTTCTTTCAAAGACTACATTGCACGTATGCAGCCTGAGCAAGATGTGATTTATTACATTACTGCAGATAGTTTTGCTGCAGCGCAGCACAGCCCGCATTTGGAGATTTTCCGCAAAAAAGGTATTGAAGTGTTGCTGATGTCTGACCGTGTGGATGAATGGTTGCTTGGCAGCTTGACAGAGTTTGAAGGTAAAAAACTACAGTCTATTGCCAAAGGTGACTTGGATTTAGGTAAGTTGGAGTCTGATACTGAAAAAGAAATCCAAAAGAAAATCGAAGAAGAAACAAAATCACTCGTAGAAAGAATCAAGCAAACCTTGGGTGATCAGGTAAAAGACGTACGTGTGACGCATCGATTAACAGACTCACCTGCATGCTTGGTGAGTGATGAGCAGGATTTATCTGGTAATTTGGCGCGTATGCTGAAAGCTGCGGGTCAGAATACGCCGGAAACCAAACCTATTCTGGAAATTAATCCAACACATAAATTGGTAAAGCGTCTTGAGGGTGAAACTGCAGAGGGTTTGTTTGGCGATCTCGCACACGTGCTATTCGATCAAGCTTTGTTAGCAGAAGGTGGTACGCTGGATGATCCTGCCAGCTTCGTGAAGCGTATGAATAGCCTGATTAGCTAATCTTTAATTCTATAAGCATAAATCAAAAATGACCCGCTGAGTGCAAGCTTGGCGGGTTTTTTCCCTTTTTACTTGGAATTTTTTTAAATGCTGATTTTCCTGTGTTTTTGTCATAAATAAAGGCTAGAATTAGTCATCTCCATTCACAAAAGAAGCTATATATATGACTGTCCCAGTGAAAGCCGCGGTTAAACCAAACGTTAAAGCCGCAGTAACTTCGGAAACAAAACCGAAGAAATCCGCCAAATCCAAGGCGAGTACAACTCCAAAACTACCATCAATTGAGCAGGCATTACAAAATCACTTAATGTACTCCAGCTTTAAGACGGTTAATGCTACAACGCCTAGAGACTGGTATGAAGCCTCGAGCTACACAGTGCGTGATCACGTGGTTGAGCGCTGGATTAAAACGGCTGAGTCTTATTATAAAAATGACCCTAAACGTGTTTATTACTTATCTTTGGAGTTTTTAATCGGCCGCATGCTGAGTAATGCAGCGCTGAACTTAGGCATTAAAGATGAGTTAAAGGCAGGTTTGGATGCACTGGGTCAGAACCTTGAAAATACCGTAGAGATGGAGACTGACGCTGCGCTCGGTAATGGTGGCCTAGGTCGTCTTGCCGCATGTTTTCTTGACTCAATGGCAACGATGGATATTCCGGCAACTGGCTATGGTATTCGCTATGAATACGGTATGTTTAAACAAACTATTGAAAATGGGCAGCAGATTGAGAATCCGGATAATTGGCTTCGCTATCAAAATATATGGGAGTTTCAGCGCCCAGAGGTCACTTACGTCATTAAATTCTACGGAAATGTAGTTGAGTTTCCAATGGATCACGGTTGCACTGGTCAGCATTGGGTCAATGCTGAGCATGTGCTGGCAATGGCTTACGATATGCCAGTGCCGGGCTATGGTACTGAAACTGTGAATAATCTACGTTTATGGTCTGCTAAGGCGGCACGTGAATTTGATTTGAGCCATTTTAATGATGGTAATTACGAGCGTGCAGTTGAAGAGCGCGATGGCACTGAAAACATTTCCAAAGTGTTGTATCCAAATGACGCTTCAGTGCTGGGTAAAGAGTTACGCCTGAAACAGCAATACTTCTTTGTGTCAGCTTCTATTCAAGACATCTTGCGCCGCTTTCTTGCCGAACATAAAATCAAATCAGAAGATGATTGGAAGTTACTGCCAGAAAAAGTGGCGATTCAACTCAACGATACGCACCCATCAATTGGCGTGGCTGAAATGATGTATCAATTGGTTGATGAACATCATTTGTCTTGGGCAATGGCTTGGAGTCTGGTGGGTAAGATTTTTGCCTACACTAATCACACGTTAATGCCAGAGGCCTTGGAAACATGGTCGGTTGAGCTGTTTGGACGTTTGTTGCCGCGTCATTTAGGTATTATTTATCGTATCAACCATGAGTTCTTACACATGGTGAATCATCATTTTCCAGGTGAAACAGATTTGTTGAGTCGTGTGTCGATTATTGATGAAACGCATGGTCGTCGCATTCGCATGGCGCATTTGGCTGTGGTTGGCAGCCATACCGTCAATGGTGTTGCAGCGTTGCATAGTGAGTTGCTAAAAACCACCTTGTTTGCTGACTTTGATCGCATTTATCCGGGTAAGTTAACTAACGTCACCAATGGTATTACGCCGCGTCGTTG
>DAIDAH010000239.1 GCA_027310735.1 Methylotenera sp.
GCGTTATGGATTTCGCTCTAGTCTAAATGCTAAATTCACACTGAGCAGCTTAGGCTTTAGATGCGCGATAGATGACAATGATTAAGGATCACATAATGAGAATGTTTATAACAGGTTTGTTGCTTTGCTTCAGTACTTTAATTTTCGCTGCGTCTGACTTACCAAGCAACTCTGTTTATCAAGTTGGCGGTACTTGGCAAACGGAAAATAATGAGTCTATTCAGCTTGAGTCTCTAGCAGGTAAGCAGCAGATTATTGCCTTGATTTATACGGGTTGTTCTAACTCTTGTCCAATTATTGTGGAGAGTATGAAGCGTATAGAAAAGCAAGTTCCTCTGAATAGGCGAAGTAAAATTGGCTTCGTGCTGGTTTCTCTCACGCCCGATACAGATTATCCAAAAACACTCAAAAATTTTGCCGAAAAAAAAGGATTGAATTCAAATTGGAAACTACTTCGCGGCACTAACGAGTTAGTGCGTACGCTTTCCAATGCGCTCAATGGAAGATATAAAGTCATCAAAGCTGGTGATGTCGCCCATTCCAACACGGTCACACTATTGAATAGCCAAGGCCAAATTCAAATGCAAGTCAGCGGAACTCTAACAGGCATAAAGCCGCTCTTGGATGCCGTTGAGAATGACGATGCAAAGAGCTCGACCAATACAACACCTAATTAATTGTAAATATTATTGACTCAATAGGATGTAGATATGAAACGCACATCAAGAGCTTTACTTGCAATAATAGCTACCTTATATGCCTTACCAACTTTGGCTGACGATTCCGTCAAAGTAGTCGCGCCAACAACGTTGATGGAAGCCATTACTATGGGTAAACCCATGACTAGCTTTCGGCTGCGTTATGAAAATGTAGACCAAGATGGGAAATCCGAACAATCCAATGCTTGGACTATGCGTAGTTTAATTGGCTGGCAAACCAAACCATTTAACAACTTCAGTATTGCAGCACAGTTAATTAATGTGGCTCAGTTTAATAATGACTTTTATGATGGCACACCTAATACTTTTGGCGGTGCCGCAGCTACTCCAACAGACAAGAAGAATTATCCTTTAGTTGTTGACCCTGATTACACGGGTGTTAACCAGTTGTTTATAGAATGGACAGGCATACCAGATACCAATGTGCGCGTTGGTCGCCAATCTGTAAAACTTGATAATGCACGTTTTATCGGCAATGTCGAATTTCGTCAAATTATGCAGGTGTTTGATGGCCTTGCTATTGAAAATAAAAGTATTCCAGATGTCGAGCTTTATGCCGCTCACTTTGAAGGCCTTAGACGAATCACCAGCGAATACTTTAGCGACGGTAACGTAGATATTGTACATGCCACATGGAAATATTCACCCACTGAAAGTTTGACAGGTTACGGATATTTTCAGGCGATGCCGCTTAATGGCTTTACTTATCCAACAACAGGTGCCGCTTTTACCAACAACTCAAGCCGCACGCTTGGTTTACGTGCTGATGGAAGCCACAAAGTAGATGCTGACTGGAAAGTACTTTATACCGCTGAATATGCCAAGCAGGATGATTACCGTGGTGGTGACAGTCGAATTGATGCTCACTACTGGCGACTTGGCGCTGGTGCAGGATTTGGTAACTGGTCTGCACGATTAGATCGTGAATTACTTTCTAGTAACAACAGCCTTTATGGGTTTCAAACACCATTAGCGACTCAGCATTTGTTTCAAGGTTTAGGTGATTCATTCTTAACCACGCCAAAAGATGGCATAGAAGATACTTTCATTACGCTTAATGGCAAAGTCTCAGATTTTCAACTTTCTGCTGAATACCATTGGCTTAACTCCGATAAAGATTTTACTGTAGCTGGTAGTGCGCTTAACAGCCATCGATATGGAAAAGAGTTAGACTTGGTAGCTGGTTACAGCTTTAAGAAAAACTGGAGTGGTAAGTTGGAGTATTTTAGCTTCAAAGAAGATGATTTATATGGGTCAGTTGCCGCGGCAACTCGTAAACGTGACACGGATAAATTTATGGCAACTGCAATGTATTCGTTTTAATCTTAAACATGAGAAACTTAAAAATATTATGGGGTGTGATTGCTTTACTCTTGCTGGCACTTACTACAGTAGGCTACAAACTCGTGCAAGGCGATGTTTCACCCTCTGAAGATAATCGTATAGCAGTTAACCTTAATAAATTTGAGAGAAATCTGGTGTTAAAGGAAATGCGAAATTTTCTTGTTAGCACGCAAGGAGTGAGCGAAGCCATTACGAATAAAGATTTGAAACTTGCGGCTAAGCTTGCTTCAGAAGCTGGGATGGACGCGGAGAAAAATACACCGGGTTCAATGTTAGCTAAAATTCCATTGGCCATGAAAACTCTCGGATTTGATACACGGCAGAAATTTGACCAACTTGCATCTGATGCAGTGAAACTAAATGACCCGACATATAGCCGCAATCAGCTAGATCTACTCATGAAAAATTGTATTGCTTGTCATACCAGCTTTAAAATCCTAGAGGTTAATGAATAAATCTTTAGCGATATTCAAGCATCATATTGCTTAGTTCATTAGTATTACTCTAGTCAAAATTGGAGTTGATTAGCAAATCTTAAAGGCTGATTTGTTTCCCCTAGTTCTCATTCGTGCTTAATTAGCGAGCTTCCGCATCGGGTCAAGTTTTGACTCATGGACTCTTAATTGGCTTGCCACAAAACAGCCGCATGCATAATATAAAGTCGAGATTCCTCATAGCAATGGGATGGACTCCCCCTCCCCGAAAGGGCTGAAGTGTCAAATTGGAGTTTCCACACAACCAGGACCCAAAGCAGACATGCTCAGATATGATCTAAATCTTAAGAAAAGTTTAATGTCATAATGTTAGTTGGAATGTTATCTATGCTGGATTGGTTCTTTTCTTCCCAGTACTGCATTAGGCCATCATCTCCTTTTGTCTTTGCCCAATCCGAGAGTAGTTCCCTATCGCTGGTATGTGCGTAATGAGGTACAGCCATTCCGCAGGATGTTTGCACCAGATCAATTGAAAGATCAAAGATCTGGCGTGCGCCAGGTAGCGGATTAAAATGAGCGAAAAGTTCGTTCCAATCATCATCGTTTTTATGAACAACTTTTGCCATCCCGTAAAGTCTGAGAATAAGCGGCGGCCCTGCAAATGCGCAAAACATGATGGTCATGCGTGGGTCTAGCTGTACGTGAGCGGATGTTTCATTTCCGCTACCCGTTACGTTAAGCCAAATCACTCGATTGTTGTTTAAGATACGCAAGGAGTCCATTCCTTTAGGGGAAACATTGACGCGACTATCACACGTTGCTGTACCTACGAAAAATATCTTCTGTTCAGTGATAAACTCACTTAATCGTTCAGTGAGTGATTCGAACTGTTTCCCCATATAAACTCCTTGTTACTGATTTCCACTAGTGTATCTAACGAAAAATATAAAATATTTCATTATTTAACTCGAGTTCTACGTGACATATGCATACCAAATGCTATCCACAACAATATCTGTTTCTGTGAGGTGGATGATTCATGAGATGCTATAAATATAGCAGTTCTGCTGTGATATTTAGCAGATGCGGTAATTAATCTGACATTTATCGTTTAATTAATATTATGAGATGATAATTAAAGTCAATAATTGTGAAATATAATACACATTAAATTCATAGTTATTGATATTAAAATGGAAATTGACTTAGCACGAACTTTTATAGAAATTACCAAGACTGGTAGCTTTATCAGCGCAGCTGAACGACTGTTTATTACACAAACTACCGTAACGGCACGGATGCATAATTTAGAAGAGCAGCTTAAATGTCGACTGTTTGTTCGCAATCGAAGCGGTGCTACCTTAACTGAAAATGGAAAACACTTCCTGACTCACGCTAATCAACTGGTGCAGGTATGGGAGGCTGCAAGAAGAGATCTTCCAATTCCAATTGGAACTGAAGCCTCTATCACCATCGGAGGTGAATTTAGCTTATGGAACCCATTGATGCTAACTTGGTTAAACACCCATAGGG
>DAIDAH010000023.1 GCA_027310735.1 Methylotenera sp.
CTGTTACAGCATGCACTTCCGTTAGCAGAGGAATATCATCTTCATCCATATTTAAACCCCTTAGCTAGAACTATCAGCAACATCCGTTGATTTCACCTCATAGCCTCGATCACGATAAAATCTGTATCGCAACCTAGCTGCCACTTTATCCGCTTCGTCCACACCTACCAACTCCACCAAATATCTGAAGCGGCTAAAAAACGGGGGATGCTGCGTCTGCAAATTAATCAAGATATCATCTTGCCGCAATTGCTCCCCATCCGCATCAAGTACGATTGGGGAAAACTCACTCGAAACTTCATCAGACTTAGCACTTGGCAGAAAGCTCGTCACAGCTTGCTGCCAAAGCACTTGTTGCAGAGCGTGACTCACGGCATCGTCTGGCGTAAAAATCGTTAATTGACGACCTTTTCCAACCGCTTTATCGCATAACTCTGCAATCTTTGCTAACTTATCTGGCACATTAAAAAAGAATTCAACTCGCGTCATCTAACTAAATTACTTTACTTAGCACTATTCGCACGAGCTACTAGAAACTCTGTCAGCAATGGTACTGGTCGGCCTGTACCACCCTTCTCTTTACCAGACTTCCAAGCAGTACCTGCGATATCCAAATGTGCCCATTCGTATTTTTTTGCAAATCGGGACAAGAAGCAAGCCGCAGTAATGCTACCACCCGCCCGCCCACCAATGTTGGCCATATCGGCAAAATTACTATCCAGCAAGGGCTGGTAGTCATCCCACATTGGCATATGCCATGCACGGTCTAATGCAGCTTCCCCTGCACGCAATAACTCTTTGGCTAAATCATCATTATTACTAAATAAGCCACTGGCATGATGCCCCAGAGCAATCACACATGCGCCTGTCAGCGTCGCGATATCTACTACAGCACTTGGCTCAAAACGTTCTGCATAAGTTAAAGCATCACATAATATCAAACGCCCTTCTGCATCAGTATTCAACACCTCAATCGTGAGGCCTGACATACTTGTTAACACATCACCGGGTCTTGTTGCGCGACCATCTGGCATATTTTCGCAAGTTGGAATGACGCCAATGACATTCAATGGCAAATCCATTTCTGCTATGGTCTTGAATGTACCAAGCACGCTTGCAGCTCCGCACATATCATACTTCATCTCATCCATCTCAGCGCCCGGCTTGATTGAAATACCACCAGTATCAAATGTAATGCCTTTGCCCACTAGCACAACGGGCTTTTGACCTTTTTTACCTTTTAAATGTTGCATAACAATCAATTTTGGCGGTTCTTCGCTGCCTTGAGTTACGCCCAAGAATGAACCCATGCCCATTTTCTTAAGCTCGCTACGCTCTAAAACTTCAACTTTCAGGCCATATTTTTTACCTAACGCTACAGCCTGCTCAGCAAGATAGGTCGGCGTACATACGTTAGGTGGTAAATTACCTAAATCTTTTGTCAGGCTTACGCCTTTAGCCAAAGCCTGTCCATCAGTCAGACCTGCTTCAGCTTCCTTCACCTCGCTAGACTGTGTGACATTAATACCTAATTTCTCAACGCCCTTCTTTTTTTGCTCTTTTTTGCTCTCGTCACTTTTTCTTTTTGGTGCATCAAAACGATAGGTTGCATCTAATGATACTTCAACCATGTGCGCTACTTTCCAGCGCACACTTAATTCTTTGACTGGTAATTCAGCCAAATATGAAACAGCATCGCTAGCACCACTAGTCGCCAAGGCTTTTACAGAGGCACGCACTGCTTTACAGTACTGTGTTTCTGTAAAATCCTGCTCTTTACCTAAACCCACCAACAGCACACGCTCACTTAACACTCCTGGTACGCTATGCAACATTAATGATGCCTCTAGCTTACCATCCATATCACCACGCTTAAGAATATTCTCAATATAACCCGAAGAGGCTTCGTCAATATCCTGTGCAGCCCTCGACAACTTTCGCGACTCATACACACCAACAATGACACAATCGCTACGCTGTTTTTCCGTAGCACCATTTTTTATGCTAAATTCCATAGTATTGTGCTTCATAATGTTTTAACCTTTTATATTGTTTAGTAAATTATCTCGTGTTTTACACGTAATTCAAAGTTGTAAATAAATAGTCACTCACAAATCATATGCTTTTTAGGCGCGCGCTTTTTCAAGAACTTATTTCTACGGCTACAGGTGCATTTCTTATCCTGATAGGGGTTGTCATTGCACAACGCGCTGGCTATCTAATCCAACTGGCGGCTAATGGCGTTTTACCCAATGACGCCATTAGCACCATGTTAGGCTTCAACATGATCAGGTTTTTACCCATGCTGCTATCTCTCAGTTTGTTTTTGTCCGTGCTCATGACGCTGTCGCGCTGGTATCGTGACTCTGAAATGGTTATTTGGTTTAGCTCAGGCCTGAGCATTAACGCTTGGATTCGCCCAGTACTTACTTTCTCCTTGCCAATCATTGTAGTCATTTCAATTTTAAGCCTATATATTACGCCATGGGCTACTAATAAAGTTGAAGACTATCGCATGCAACTTGCCAGTCGCGATGATTTGGCTGCCATTAGTCCTGGGGTGTTCAAAGAGTCTCCCCATTCAGAACGAGTATTCTTTGTAGAAAACTTCGATGAACTAGGTAATGTCGTTAAAAACATATTCGTTCAGTCCATTCAGCACCAAAAGCTAGGCATTATTGTCGCGGCGCAGGGTAGTCGTCTTACTGAAAAAAATGGCGATAACTTTTTAATCATGCACAATGGCCGTCGCTATGAGGGCGCACGCAACTCGGCTGAGTTTTCGACCACAGAGTTTGAACGCTACGCAGTGAGAGTTGAGCCTGCTGAAGTGAAACACGAAGCACCCAGTTCACAATCTAAATCCAATCAGGAGTTACTTCAAAACTTTAACAATGCAAACAACGCTGAATTACAGTGGCGCCTTGCCATTCCAATCTCCGCACTGCTGCTTGCCATGCTAGCCATTCCTCTGAGTGCGCTTGATCCTAGAGCAGGGCGTTCTGCCAACTTCGCACTGGCGCTGGTTATTTACATCATTTACAACAACCTGCTTAACATCATCCAAGCATGGATTGCACAAGGAAAATTCAACGGCATTATTGGTCTGTGGCCTGTACACCTGACATTTCTAATGCTCGTGACATATATGTTTTACCGACGCCTATTACAACGCCCCATATTACCTAACTTGCTCCCCAAGTTCATGGTCAAAACTCCTAAATAAGCGCGAATAACACCATAGCTCACCCATGAAAATTATTTCCAGATATATACTCAAAGAAGTCAGTATCAACGTAACGCTTATTATGTTGGCACTGATCGCAATGTTCTCATTTTTTGACCTGATTCAAGAACTTGAGAACCTAGGCACTGGCAGTTATGGTTTAAGCAAGGTATTGCTATTTGTTTTACTCAGTGCGCCAGGTCACATCTATGATGTAATGCCAGTCGCTGTATTGGTTGGCTGCATGCTTAGTCTAGGACAGTTTGCACGCTATTCAGAGCTTGTTGTATTAAGAGTCAGTGGAGTTTCATTGCTCGACATAGCACTTTTGCTATTAAAAGTAGGTCTAGTATTCACCATTATCACTTTTTTAATTGGTGAGCTTGTTACCCCATTTAGTGAAAAGCTGGCAAAACATATACGAATAAAAGCCACAGATGCTGTCATTGCTCAAGATTTCCGATCTGGATTATGGGTCAAAGATGGCAATAATTTTGTCAATGTAGAGGAGGTTTTACCTGATGCAACATTACTCAACATTCACATCTACGAATTTGATCAGAATTTTAAGCTGCGCTCTGCCAGCAATGCTAAAAGTGGACAATTTGAAGAAGACTACTGGAAGCTCAAAGATGTCAACAAAACCACATTTGATGGAGATGCTACCCATCTAAAACAATTTACCGAAGAGAAATGGCACTCGCTCATTCGCCCCGAGATATTGAATGTATTATTAGTCTTGCCAGAAAGAATGTCTGCCTTGAACTTATACTCTTACATTAATCACTTAACAGAAAATAAACAGAAAGCCACACTATATGAGGTTGCTCTATGGGGGAAGTTAATCTACCCGCTAGCCTGTCTGGTCATGGTAATTTTAGCTCTGCCTTTTGGCTTTTTACAGCAACGCGCTGCAGGTACTAGCACCAAAATATTTATCGGCATTATGTTAGGCATCATGTATCAAATCATGAACCGCGTATTCGTACACTTAGGCTTACTAAATGACTGGTCAGCACTATTCAGTGCAATTACACCAACCATTTTGTTTTTAATAGCAGGACTGGTAATGCTGTATTACGTGGATCGAAGATGATTTGTGATAATTTTACTTTTGAGTAATCGGTCATGTAGAAACAGTCGGTCACGGTCAAAAATTATCCATAAAAAACCAAACCCAAACAGCATTAAGCCCAGCGAAGCTAGAACATACCTAGCAATTGCTCCCGGCAAAGAGATCAATCCTCCATCCTGTTCAACCAGTTTCAAATGCCAGGTTTTCATTGCAAGCGTCTGTCCATTTTTTAACCAACACCAAACAAAATAAAGCCCGACTGACAGCCACAGAAACAACTGCAATAAATAACGCTTGATACCATGAGTTGCATCCCCCATAAGCCAGAGATACAACAGTGTGCAGGCAAAGCTTAGTGCAATGACGACTAGCACCTCATATATAAGACAAGCCCCAAGCTTTATTAAACTTGGGGCCGTTGTTTTCGCTTTGTGCTTATTGCTTATTAGCTTATCAGACATATTTTGCTTATCTTAGAGTCTCACCAACACATTATTCCAAATCAGCATCAGTATAAGAGTCAGGTGATTCAGACCTTAACTTCAAGCGCTGAGATTCAGAATACTTTTGATATCCCAACCATTTCTTACGCAACTCCTCTTTTTTCTCCGGAGATAATGCTTGAAACTCTTGATATTTCTTTCTCGCATTCTCACGTTCATATGGCGTCATTCGGCTCCATCTACTAAGCCTTTTCTGCACTAACTCTTGCTTATTAGGACTCATATTTGAGTAGTCTCGTGCAATATCCAGCATTTTCTCACGTTGCCAAGGACGCAGCGTATCCCACTCTGATGCCAAAGGTTTTAATACTGCTTGCTGCGCCGCATTCAATTGCGCCCAAGATACATTAGCATCTTCAGCGACAGAATATCCGCTAAAAAATAACGCTAAAATCAGTATCAGACATTTCAATCTGCCGCTGTATCCAACCATGCATCAAACCCCTTATCCGCATATGCTTCTGGTGGCAAATCCGACGCCAGCAAATACGCATCACTATGTTCTAAATTATTATTAAGTCCAAATTGTTGTGCTGCAAAAAATGCTAACAATAACGCTGCGGTTACTAAAATGAAGGACATAAGGCGGTGATGCCCCACATATTGTCCAACATGCTCCCCAAACCACTGCAACACATTACCGCTCTGATTTACCTCATGAGAAACAACCACTTGCGTTTGCAGTTTAGTCAACTGACTAACCGCCAAACCACGCGCAACTAACAAACGATTTGATATCTCAGCATCTACATGCTGGACATGAGCATCCAACAAACCAACAACGCTATGCGCCAACTGCGCCTCTGCAAACTCATTATACTCAGGCGTATTTTGAACCATGTGATTGCCTGTATTACTTGTCACTTCATTCTCATATTTACTCATCGCTAGCCTCCTAGCCGATCGAACCATCATCAACAAAAACAGAACCAAGCGGGGAAGCATCGCTTAAACCCAGCTTATCCAGACCCTGTTTCTTTAACTCAATTGCCAGTGCATGAACAGCGCGAGAACAGTGTGTTTTAACGCTACCGCCCGAACACCCCATGATACTCGCCGTTTCGTTCACATCCATATCTTCCCAGTAACGCAACACAAAAGCTTCTCGTTGACGAGCTGGCAGCTTTTTTAGTGCATTCTCAATCAGGTTAATTGTTTGACTACGCGCTAACTGAGCTGAAGGCTCATCACTATAATCTTCAACGTCTATCGTTTCCAGAGGATCTCGGTCTTCACCCTCTTCATTGTGACTAAATGAAGATAGTAACGTTGTCCACAAATTACGAACTTTTTGCCTACGCCAAAAATCTCGCATCGTATTTTGCAGGATACGCTGAAACAACATCGGATACTCTGCGGCAGAGTTTGTTCCGTATTTGTCGGCTAGCTTCATCATTGCATCTTGCACGATATCAAGCGCGGCATGCTCATCACGCACGGCATACACCGTCTGCTTGAATGCACGCCGTTCTACCGCTTCCAGAAAGTCAGAGAGTTCTTTCGCTGTTGCCATGTTAAAGAATTAATACCAATATGCGGATAAAAACTGGGAATGAGTAATCACGTGTATGAACCTAACCGTTAATTCAGACCTGATTGTTACTTACAAACTATATCTATAACGAAGTATATCAGGTTTACATTTTGCACTCAGCCCGCCTTTAGTTACAATCATGTCAATTCGTTCGTTGAGCATACATAATGTGGAAGCTAATTTTTCTAGGTCTGATCATTGGACTTGCTGTACATATTTTAAAACGTGTAATTAGCCCGCATGAAACAGACCACTCCAATAAAACGCCCCCAGACAACGCTAATCATGAAATTGAGAACATGGTGCAATGCACGACATGTGCTGTCCATTTACCTAGATCAGAAGCATTTTTAGTTGACGGTAAATTCTACTGCTGTCAGGCACACATTAAAAGAAAATGAGCTTTTTAAACTTCAATTTAGACGTTACTAATGGAGACCTTGCTCAGAACATTACTGACGACAGCAACTTTCCACTACAAGCTCGCGCCATCAGCGTCATCAATATTTTTCGATTCATTTTAAGTTTAACCTTTTTATTTTTTTACCTATACATTGATAAAGAAAGTTGGCTTGATGGTGAGAATATACCGCTATTCTTTAAACTGTCAGTTACTTACTCAATTTTCAGCATAACATTACTGACTCTAACCAAACTAAACACACGCATACTGACACGTGCGCTGCCCCTGCAAGTAGTGATTGATATAATATTCATCACACTATTGATGCATGCTGCGGGCGGAATTCAAAGCGGTTTAGGCCTTTTACTCGTTATTACCATTGTCAGTGCTAGCCTCGTCAGCAATGGTCGCCTGGCTTTATTTTATGCAGCCGTAGCCAGCATAGGTTTGTTGCTTGAACAAAGCTATCAAATCATCAAATGGGATGCCTCACTCTCAACCTATACACAAACTGCAATGCTGAGTCTAAGCTGCTTTGCGACAGCATGGCTGGCTTATAGTCTAGCTAAACGAATGCATCATAGCGAGGCATTAGCTGATGCCCGCGGCATAGACCTTGAGAATCTAGCGCAAGTCAATGCGCTTATTACCCAAGAGATGCATGATGGTGTAATAGTAGTTGACCAACATTACAACATTCGCCACCATAATCTACAAGCTGAGTCATTGTTATTTCTAACAATGAGTAACTCTAGCAACACTGCGCACGACAACTCATTAAACAACAAAGCACCTGAAATCGCCCTTGCATTTAACCGCTGGCTTAATGGTGAAGACGCCCATTCAATCATCTCAATTGGTAATCGTGAATTAAAACTTAGATGCATGCCTATTAGCCAATCAGATAGCACACATATAGTGGAAAATAATCCAACGCATCGACCAGACCCATTCTTTGGTGCAGTAATTTTCATTCAAGACTTAAGTCAATTACAGTCTGCCGCACAGCAGGCAAAGTTGGCCGCCCTAGGCAGATTAACAGCCAATATTGCTCATGAAATCCGCAACCCATTAAGTGCAATCAGCCATGCAAATCAGTTGCTGCAAGAAGAAGAAAACACCTCTCCCACCACCACACGTATATTACAAATCATTGCTGACAACATTCAACGTATCGATCAGATCATAAAAGATGTACTAGAACTCAACAGACGTGACCGTACGCAACAAGAACCTATCAATCTCGGTCAGTTTTTAAGGGACTTCCATACGCAGTTCTGCGCTATTGAAAAAGTGCCCACATCACATTTCCTACTTACAGACTCAACACAAAAACAAACTATCAATTTTGACCAACGTCACCTAACGCAAATATTATGGAATCTATGCAAGAATGGCTGGCAACACAGCCAACAAAAAATTGGCAGTCTCTCACTACGTTGCATAGCGTTGGGAAAGTCTGGTATCAACATTGAAGTAAAAGATGATGGTGATGGTGTTTCTGAGCAAGATAGGCCTCGGCTATTCGAACCATTCTTTACGACTAAATCAACTGGCAATGGTCTAGGTCTTTATATTTCACGGGAGCTTGCTGAAGCTAATGGTGCAAGCTTGCAATACGAAGCACAGACTGCAATAAATAGTGCTTTTGTAATCCATCTTAAAAAGCCACTCTAAAAAAGGCATAATATTGCATGATGAAACCAAGCTGCCTAATTGTCGACGATGAAACGGACATTCGTGAACTGCTAGTAATGACACTGGATCGCATGGGGATTGATGCTTACAGCGCTAGCGGAATAGATGAAGCCAAAAGCCTACTCAAGCAGCGTGCTTATGCACTTTGCCTCACCGACATGCAAATGCCTGATGGCACGGGTTTGGATCTGGTCAATTACATTAGTGAGCAACATTCAGGACTACCCGTTGCAGTCATCACAGCGCACGCAAGTGCTGAAAATGCTGTATCTGCTTTAAAAGCAGGTGCTTTTGACTATCTCACAAAACCAATTTCATTAAAACAGCTACGCCCAGTCATTGAGTTTGCACTCAAACTCTCGAGCCAAACCAAAGTCAGCGATAGCGATACGCTAGACATGATTGGTGACTCCGAACCCATCCAATATGTTCGAGGTATGATTACCAAGCTAGCGCGCAGTCAAGCACCTGTCTACATTAGTGGTGAGTCTGGCAGCGGTAAAGAACTAGCCGCCAAGCTTATTCATAAAAATAGCTCACGTGGTGATGGCGCATTCATTGCAGTAAACTGTGGCGCGATCCCGGAAAACTTAATGGAAAGCGAGTTCTTTGGCTACAAAAAGGGTTCTTTTACTGGTGCCAATCAAGATAAAGAAGGCCTGTTTCAGGCAGCCAATGGCGGCACACTATTTTTAGATGAAGTGGCTGACTTACCTCTCGCTATGCAAGTAAAACTATTGCGCGCGATTCAAGAAAAGAAAGTGCGCATGGTAGGTGGGGCGACCGAAGAAACTGTTGATGTGCGGATTATTAGTGCGACCCATAAAAACTTAAGTAGCATGATGGATGCAGGTTCATTCAGGCAAGACCTATATTACCGACTCAACGTAATTCAGCTCAAAATGCCCGCTTTACGCGATCACCCCTCAGATATCCCTTTACTGGCAAACCTGTTAATGACCAAGCTTTGCAACGGCCTAAAGATAGTAATACCTCAGATGGATGATGCGGCACAGGCATACATCTCTACATTACCTTTCCCTGGCAATGTCCGTGAACTGGAGAATATGCTGGAACGCGCCTTGGCCATGTGTGATGGCAAAATCATCACCTGTGAAGACTTACTGCATGAGGGCTCTTTAAACTCAAGCCAGCAACATCCAGACACAGCATCATTTATTGCCGATCCAGCGTCTGCTGTAAGCCTGCCAGACTATCTTGAGGATGTTGAAAAAAGAGCTATCATCACGGCATTAAGCAAAACCAATAACAATAAAACAGCCGCGGCAAAGTTGCTAGGGGTAAGCTTTCGCACCTTACGCTATAGACTTGCCAAACTAGGCTTGGGAAAAGAAGAAGATACTGATCTCGAGAACGATGAGGCTCTGAATGATGAACCACAGTCAAACTAGATTTAGCACGATCTATTTAAACACCAACACCAAATAAGTCACATACATCGCACCATTTACCAGCAAATGCCACACTTTAATGCCGCCTTTTGCCATCAAATAGCGTAGCCAGCTCGCCGCTATCAATGTCATTGCCACGCCTAAAGCCACCTCGGTACGTGGCTCCCATGGAGTGAGCATGATACCGATTGCTGGCAACAAGGTACCTTGAAACACCATCGCGCCAGTGATGTTACCAAACGCCAAGGTATCCTTACCTTTACGTATCCATAAGATACTATTCACTTTTTCCGGCAACTCAGTAGCGATAGGAATAATCAGCAAAGAAAGCAACAGTGCTGATATACCTATGATTTGTGCGGCAGCCTCAACGCCATTAATGAACCCTTTCGCCCCTGCAATCAACAAACCAACACCCAGCACAAGCTGAACCAAAATCACAATCATATTGTTAGGCAAACCGATTTTGCATAGGAACATGTCGCCACCCGCTTCAGTGGCGTGACCATCTGCCACTAACGCTTTTGAGGCATTAATCGTCATCATCACGTAAATGAAATAGATCATTACCATAACGGCCCCCATACCATAGCGCACAACAGCTAATGTGTGTGGCACAAACATCGCAAGAGCGGCGAAGCTAAATGCAATAATGAAAAAGTTAAGGTCTCGCGTCAAACCTGTACGCTCCGGCCTTAACTGTCCTTGTATACCGCGACGTTTCCACACAGAGATTGCCATAAGGGAAATAGATAATGTGGCCAGCATCAAAGGTGCGCCGAGTATTGAACCCACGCCTATTTCTTCGTTGGTCGCCACATTCTGAGTGCCTGCTAGTAACGCAAGTAACGGCACCATAGTTTCAGGCAAAGCGGTCCCTACGGCAGCAAAAATAGACCCCGTAACGCCTTCAGAAATACCTAGCTTCTCACCTAAGTGTTCTAACGCATTCGTAAACACTTCGGCTGCGATTAAAATCACGATTAACATGAGAAACAGTTGAAAAAATACCATGTAGACGCATCCTTAATTCATTTAAGTAACCAACGCTTAGATTTTATCGGATTACTTGCATTTTCCCGTGATTTTTATGTAATTTTTAACGTGAATTTCGCATAAAATTAGAGTCTATGAACTCTTACACAATCGACGAAGCTGGTTATGCAATTAACGCGCGGTTAATTACCTCGCCGAACTTTGATGCTAGACCAGATCATGAAATATGCCTAATTGTTATTCATAATATTAGTCTGCCTCCAAGCCAGTATGGCGGCAATGGCATTATTGAGTTATTTACCAACCAGCTAAATCCTGCCGAACACCCCTATTATGCTGAGATTTACACACGCAAAGTCTCTTCCCACTTTCTGATTAGACGTAATGGAGAACTCATACAATTTGTATCGTGCCTGAATCGTGCATGGCACGCCGGCGTATCAAACTGGCAAGACCGCGAGCGCTGTAACGACTTTTCAGTGGGAATAGAGCTTGAAGGATCAGACTTTGATGCATTTGAGCCAACTCAATACCAAACACTAAAAACATTAATCACGAACCTATGCAGCAAATACCCAATACAAGCTATAGTAGGGCACTCTGACATTGCACCTGTTCGCAAAACTGACCCTGGGCCTTATTTCGACTGGCAAAGAATATCCACTCAAATAAACAGTCTTCCAAGCACGAATAAAACTTAATCTACATACTTAAAATCCATGCAAAAATTCGTCCAACTTGTCATTTTGTCATTATCAATTTTGCTTATATCCTGCAATGCCCAAGAGCCATCCGAAGATAAAAAAGCACCTAAAGCAACACTAGTGACCGTAACAACAGTCAAAAATAAATTAATGGAAGTCACCGAAAAAACCGTAGGTTCACTAGAAGGCCTAATCGACCCAACAATTGCAGCTGAGGTTGCTGCAAGAGTAATTAAAGTGCATGTAACGCCAGGCCAAACAGTTAAAAAGGGTCAACTGATTGCCACATTGGACGCAACAGATTTTGCTATGCAGCGAAATGAAGCACAGGCAGAAGTTGCGCAGATTCAAGCCCAGCTGGACAATCAAACTAAAACGGTAGCGCGTAATCAGGCACTGGTATACAAAAAATTTATCTCACAGAATGCTGTAGACACCGATGCCGCCCAACAAAACGTACTTAAAGAACAACTGGAAGGCGCAAAAGCGCGTGTGAGCAACATCGATCATAGCAGCAGCAAAACCAAAATATACGCGCCAACAAATGGTGTTGTTGAGAAAAAAATCGTTGATACTGGTGAGTTTGTACGCATAGGCGACCCTATCGTACAAATCATCTCTAAACAGCGATTACGTGCACATTTGCCTTTTCCTGAACAAATTGGCGCACTACTCAAGCCAGGCTTAAAAGTACGCTTAAATACGCCTATCAATGCTAAAACAGTTGAAACCGTCATTCATGAATTGAAACCAATGATTACCGAGGGCAACCGTAGCATTGACGTGATTGCTGATGTGGTAAATGAACCGGGCTGGCAGCCTGGTGCCAGCGTTACAGGCACCGTTATTTTAGGTGCTGAGCCTGCCGCGATGATGGTCCCTGAGCAAAGCGTTATCTTGCGTCCTGCAGGTGATGTTGTCTATATTGTCCGCAACAATACTGCTTACCAAGCGATTGTAAAAACAGGTTTACGTCAGGATGGCATGGTTGAACTACTAGCAGGTGTAAAGGCTAATGACACGGTAGTGGTTGATGGCGCTGGATTCTTAACTGACAATACACCAGTGAAAGTAGCGACTGATACGACAAAATCTTCTACGAACAAATCAAGCATCAATCACTCAAATATCAAAAAAAATAGCACGACAGCAATCAAGTCATGAATTTGCCAGAACTCTCTATTAAACGCCATGTTCTGGCCTGGATGCTTTCGGGCGTCATCGTCTTGTTCGGCATAATTTCATACCAGCGTATTGGTATCGATCGTATCCCGTCTATTGATTTTCCGGTTATTTTAGTGACGACCACTTTGCGTGGTGCAAACCCAGATGTTGTCGATGCCAGCGTCACCGGTATCATTGAAGCCGCTATTAATACCACGTCAGGCATTGAGCACATCCAATCATCCTCATCACCCGGCGTTTCAAGCATTAGTATCACTTTCGCACTAGATAAAAATATCGACGTGGCTTACAACGAAGTGCAGGCCAAGGTAAGCCAGATATTACGACGCTTACCTAATGACACAGATCCGCCTACAGTGCAAAAAGTTGACACTAACGCGCAAGCTGTTATCTGGCTAGCATTAAGTGGCGACCGCACTATCCAGCAACTTAATTTATATGCCAATAACGTACTTAAGAAAAAATTTGAAACCATCAGTGGCGTAGGCGAAGTCACGCTTGGCGGGCGCCGTGACCGTGTCATCCGCGTCAGCATTTCACCCGAGCGCATGGCGGCCTACAAACTCACAGCGAGTGATTTAATTAGCGCATTTAACCGCGAACATGTGCAACTACCCGGCGGCTTTTTAGTCAGCAGCCAAACCGAGCAGTTACTAAAACTCGACCTTGAATTTCATAACATTAAAGACTTGGCCGAACTAGTCGTGCTCACTAAAGCTGGTGTGCCGATTCGCTTAAAAGATGTGGCTACCGTTGAAGACAGCATTACAGATAATCGACAATTAGCCCGCTATAACGGCAAACCTACTGTAGGCTTAGGGATAGTGAAAGTCGCCAATGCCAACACGGTGGCGATTATTAACGAGGTAGAGCGCAGGCTTGATAATGACATCCGCCCTAACTTACCACCTGGATTGAATCTTGAGATTTCCACCAACGACTCTATTTTCATCAATCAACTAGTTGCCTCGCTAAAAGAACATCTTATTGAAGGTACTTTATTAGCAGCGCTGATTGTATTTATTTTTCTACGCTCCATCCGCTCCACTTTAATTATTGCCACAGCAATCCCAGTTTCATTATTAGCGGCAATTGCGGTCATGTACTTTTCCGGCTTTACCTTCAACTCCATGACCCTGCTAGCACTACTATTGTTAATCGGCGTGGTGGTGGATGATGCGATTGTGGTGTTAGAGAACATTTACCGACACCGCCAAACCATAGACCCTAACCCCATGAGCGCCGCACTTAATGGCTCACGCGAAGTCACCTTTGCTGTGATTGCAGCCTCATTATCCTTGGTATGTATTTTCGCACCAGTTATTTTTATGGATGGCATTATAGGCAAGTTTTTTAAATCGTTCGGCGTTGTGGTCACATTTGGAGTACTGGCGTCTTTATTCGTTTCACTGACGCTAACGCCGATGTTGTGCTCGCGTTTTTTGACCGTCAGCCATAATGAAAATACGTTTTACCAGAAAATTGGCAACGTTCTGACGCTATTGGATAACGCCTATAAAAAGCTACTAAATTTCACCCTCAGCCATCGTGGACTTGTACTGTTAATCACACTCGTTTTCGTGGTGTTAATGGGTGGCTATGCATTCAAACACGTCGAAAAAGACTTTGTACCCGAATCTGATGAAGGCAGCTTTAGAGTGAATGTCAAAACGCCGCTAGGTTCCAGTCTTGCATATAGCGACTCTCGTCTCAAACTGGTTGAAGCAGCAATCGCAAGCCATAAAAATGAAGTGGAGAGTTACTTTGCCACAATGGGCTCTGGCACTCGCGGCCAAGTCAACCAAGGAAGTGTCAATGTACGCTTGAAACCTAAATCTGAACGCACTAAAAGTCAGCAAACCTTGATTAAAGAACTTAAAAAAGAGTTTAACAACATTCCAGGTGTACTAGCCATGCCATCGCCAGCCTCAATCGCTAGAGGACAGCGCTCGGAAAAGCTACAATTCAATCTAACAGGCGCTAATTTACAAGAGATAGCCCGCATATCCAAACTCATGCAGCAAACACTAAGCAGCAATCCTGAGATGGGTAAAGTTGATCTTGATGTGCAACTGGATTTACCTCAGCTAACCATGCAGATTGACCGTGCCCGAGCAGCAACGTTAGGCTTAAATGCCAACGACATTGCAACAGCTGTCAGTCTGTATGCCGGTGGTATCAATGTTGCAAAATATAACGATACGAATGGCGATGGTCAACGTTATGATATTCGCCTGAAAACTGATGATGACGAACTCGAAAATGTCGCCGATTTAAATAAAATTTATTTACGGAGCAGCACTGGAGAATTAGTGCGTCTCGATGCAGTGGCAAGTTTTAAGCACGAGCTAGGCGCCGCAGTCATTGGTCGGTATGACTTACAATATGCCGCCAATTTCTACGCTAATCCAAACATGCCACTGGGCGACGCCGTCAATTTTGTGCAAACGACTGCCAGCCAACTGGTACCGCCTGATTACACACTCAAGCTCACTGGACAAGCTGAAGAATTTGGCAAAACCTTAAGTAATATCAAATTCGTATTTCTGCTTGCCTTTGTACTGTTATACATGGTGCTGGCTAGCCAGTTCAATTCATTCATCCAGCCATTCATCATCATGCTGGCGCAACCTCTAGCGATTATCGGCGGGCTTATTGCACTGCTAATTTCTGGTGACACGCTCAATATATACTCCATGATCGGCTTGGTATTGCTGATAGGCCTAGTCGCCAAGAACTCAATTCTACTGGTAGATTTGACCAACCAATTACGTGAAAAAGGTGCAAGCATCAACGAAGCTTTGCAGGAAGCTTGCCCTATCCGGCTACGCCCTGTAGTTATGACCTCACTCACTATTATCCTAGCGCTACTACCTGCTGCACTGGGATTAGGTGCAGGCAGTGAAACCAACAAGCCACTCTCAGTGGCTATTATTGGCGGTATGATTTCATCAACGTTGCTAACGCTTGTGGTCGTACCAGCAGCATACTCATTAGTAATGAGCGGGCTTTACAGATTTAAATCCACCAAACTTTAAAACCTAACCCTGCTTATTTTTTAGTCAGACTAATAGCTAACACCCCAATTAATACCAATCCTGTGCCAGCTAGCTGCAATAACGTCACGCTTTCACCTAAAAAAATATAGGCCAAGAATATGGTCGAAACAGGCCCCACGGAGCTGATTAAGGAAGCCTTGCTACTACCAATACGGTGTATACCAATATTTAACAAAATTGCTGGCATCACAGTCGCAATGACTGCCATCAGCAAGCTGAGCCAGTAGACCTGAATCGGCAAATGTAAAATAGAGGCATGGTGCGCAGTAATCGCATAGTAGGTGCCACTTGTCACGGTAGCGACCAGCATAGTATAAGCCGTGAAAGATGATGCGCCTACACGCGGAATTAATCTGCCACTCATCAGCAAATAAACAGCATAAAAAACCGCGCTGGCCAACACTAACGCTGCACCCAACATGGTGTCTGCCGAGCCTGTTTTGAGCGTAAATATATCGTGTCCAACCACCAAGGCAACGCCCGCATAGGTTGCCAATAGCGCAAAGTACACAGATTTACTGATGCGGTGCTTGAATAACAGCGCGCTCAATACCACTACCACGGTTGGATACACATACAAGATCACCCGTTCCAAGCTAGCCGTAACGTAAACCAGACCGGCAAAATCCAGCAACATAGGGCCATAACCACCTAAAACGCCCAACACAACAATCATCCATGCATCTTGCCTAGATATGCTAGGCGCTGTCGCCGATGCTCGCACCCATAAGGCCAATCCGATAAAAAAAGGCGCAGAAAATGCCATGCGTAGCGCAATCAATGTCGAGGCATCGACAGGAAAAGGATTGGCATAAGCATAAGCCAGCTTCACCATAATCGCCTTTGATGACACGGTGACAGCAGCAGCCAGCACCATCAATGCCCCAATTAAGGCATCTCGTGATGGGGCTTGTTGAGTTTTTGTTTGCATGTTATTGCCCTTAAATTGGGGCTCAACGAGGTAGAGTGCAACAGAGCAACCGCGGAGAGCCCGCGGTTGCTAAAATTACGACAAGCAGCAACCGCAGCATACAATGGCCAGTAGCCATAATGCCTTGCGGTTAATCGCCGCTGGTGCGGACATACCTGAGCTAAATGTCATGTTGTTTGTCATAAGAAGAAGCACTCTACGCTTAGAAATAAATACGGTCAAGCAAGGGCTTATCTCACAGATGCTTGATAATGGTTTTTTCCAGCATCTCTAATTTCAACCCTGCTAATTTGGGTTGCCACACTGTTGGATTAATCGGAAAATCTCTTAAAATCCCAGTACGTTGATACCCTCTACGCTCATAAAATGCAATTAATTCGTGGCGCATGGTAATCACGTACATTTTAAACTTTTGAGGAGCCCATTTTTGCAACGCTAATCTCTCCGCCTCAGCCAATAACTGTTTACCAATACCGCTACCTTGCATGACGGGTTTCACCACAAACATGCCGACATGAACAGCATCTTGTTCCTGCTCAATACACACTGTACCTAACAACTCCTCTTCACTCTGGCAAAGTAGAATAATGGCAGATGTCGATGCAATCAAGCGTCCAATCTCATCTGCAGTAGCTCTCAGCCCATCAAGTAAATCCGCTTCGGTTGTCCAGCCTGCACGACTAGAATCACCGCGATAGGCTGCGTTTACAAGCCGCACAATCACCTCAGCATCAGTCTGCAAAGCTTGACGAAACTGATGCATATTTAATCAGCGTAATCAACAATCAAAGGCGCATGATCGCTGAAGCGCTCATCCTTATAAACACTTGCAGCAACAGCCTTGGCAGCAATACCCGGCGTAGCGATTTGATAATCGATACGCCAACCTACGTTCTTAGCCCAAGCTTGTCCACGATTGCTCCACCATGTGTAACACTCTTCGGTCGCATTTGGGTATAAAGTGCGATAAACATCTACCCAACCAACCTGATCAAACAACTCAGTTAACCATGCGCGCTCTTCTGGTAAAAAGCCTGAGTTTTTACGATTGCCCTTCCAGTTTTTCAAGTCGGCTTCTTGGTGTGCAATATTCCAGTCACCACAAATCACGACTTCACGGCCACTGTCTTTTAAACCTTTAAGTTGCGGCATAAAACGCGCCATCACACTAAACTTGAAAGCCTGTCGCGCTTCGCCACTAGAGCCGGAAGGCAGGTACAGAGACACTACACTTAAATTGCCGAATCGGCACTCGATATAACGCCCTTCAGCATCAATGTCCGTCATATCGCTTGCAACATCACCTAAATAC
>DAIDAH010000240.1 GCA_027310735.1 Methylotenera sp.
AAGCAGGATACTGGTTTTATCTGGTCAAAATTCAACGCGCATAACTGCGATTATCTGGTCAATTTTAAATGCGCGTCAACAGTACTGGGTCTATCTTTAGTTTAGTCATTAAGTTTTGCATGGCTGCTGTGTATACTTTATTCAAGAGATAGGTAATTGCATGATCCACACTGGTATAGCCCAACTGTTGTGCCTCGCCAACGTATCTCCCCAGCATTTTGCCGCTGCCGGAGTAAAGAGTGGCTTCCATCTTGCCGTGATACATGCGCATTTGAGAGTTATAAAATACGCTGGGCTTGATACTGATGATGGTATCTGCAGTTTCATTGCCGGTACATATTTTCAAGGCTAGACCTTTTGCCTGCAATGCCTGCAAAGCAATCGGCTCAACTAGTGGGCCTTGTTCAAACCAGTAGGTATAGTAGGGATGCAACAAATGCACGCTGTGTTTGTAATAGTTTGGGCTGATATATAACAAGGCGTCTGTGCTAGTTTCGGCAGCATGTACGCTGGTTGTTAACACTGCGAATGCAGTCAAACACAAGCTGGCTATTATTTTTAATGTGTATTTCATGTCTACATGCCTCGTGGTTTATTGGCCATCACAATTAAAAGTTGTTCATGCTCACTTCATCAGCTTTAATCATAAGAAGAAGAGTTGATTTTAAGTGGCTAAGTTCCCGTATGGCTTGGGTTTACCAGTTGATTACTATCCCAGCTTAACCAGTTAAATGCCATAAAACAATGCCTCTGCGAAGCACGTCCCTATTGGTTCACAGGGCATGCATTATTTGTGATTATCTCAGGATAGCCAAAAAAGTGTTATACGCTATTCCCCTTATTGATTATTTGGCACATTACGTTACGCTAATGTGTTCTACTAGCAGAAGCAGTCTTTTCATAAGTGCCTAGCAATGAAGATTAGAATGGTTCGGTCCCTTTAATTTTATGATTTTGGTCAGAATTTAAAAGAGTAGAGAATGCGTGGAACACCACTCACATGAACGTAAATCATCAGTTTAAAAAAGCGTTACACCCAATTCCTAGTTTGTTCGGTGCTACCGAGCATGAAAATGGCTTGTCGCAAGCTGTGGCAAAAGCCAGACTTAAAGCTGAAGGTGCTAATGAGTTGCCCGCCACGGATGGGCGTAATCTGCTGAACATTGCGTTGGAAGTCGTGCGGGAACCAATGTTTTTGCTGTTAGTGGCGGCGGGCACTATTTATTTTGCGCTGGGTGATGTGAGTGACGCGCTGATGCTGCTGGGTTTTGTATGCATTGTAATGGCGATTACTATTTATCAGGAAAACAAAACCGAGCGTGTGTTGGAGACCTTGCGTGACCTGACCAGTCCGCGGGCATTGGTAATACGCGATGGCATAGAGCAACGGATTGCCGGACGTGAAGTTGTGCGTGGCGATGTACTGGTATTGTCAGAAGGTGACCGTATCGCAGCAGATGCAGTGCTGATTGCATGTAATTACTTTAGTGCGGATGAATCGTTACTGACGGGTGAGTCTGTCGCGGTACACAAAACGGCACAAGTTGATGACAATGTAACGGATAGTGCAGTAGCTGAAGATGCATCGTTAGGTGGAGAAGGCTCACCATTTATTTATGCCGGATCATTGGTGGTGCAAGGGCATGGATTGGCGCGTGTATTAGCAACAGGCTTATACAGTGAAATTGGCAAAATAGGTAAAGCGTTGCAGGGTGTGGATAACGAAGTGACGCCTTTGCAATTGGAAATTCGGCGCTTGGTGCGGTACCTTGCGATTATTGGTGCGTTTCTGTGTGTACTTTTGCTGGTGATTTACGGCTTAACTCGCGGCGACTGGCTACATGGTTTGCTGTCAGGCATCACGTTGGCGATGACGATTCTGCCGGAAGAATATCCGGTTGTGCTGGCGGTATTTATGGCGATGGGGGCGTGGCGAATTTCTAAGCACAATGTTTTAACGCGTCGTATGCCAACGGTAGAGGCATTGGGTTCAGCCACCGTGTTGTGTGTGGATAAAACCGGCACACTCACATTTAACCGCATGGCCGTACAGCAGTTGCTGGTGAATGGAGCACTATTTGAAGCAGATCAAATGCCAGAGGTATTGCCGGAAGACTTTCATGAACTAACCGAATTCAGTATTCTTGCCAGCCAAATAGCACCTTTTGACCCGATGGAAAAAGCCATTCATAGCTTTGGGCAGCATTATTTGGCAGATACCGAGCATCTGCATGGTGACTGGCAATTGGCATATGAATATGCACTATCGCCAGAGATGCTGGCGTTGTCGCAGGTGTGGAAAGCCGTAGAGCGCGATGATTATGTGGTGGCAGCAAAAGGTGCTCCAGAAGCGATTGCCGATTTATGTCATCTTAATCCACAGCAATTGGCGATATTGTCAGAGCAAGTGAATACCTTAGCAGCAAAAGGCTTGCGCATACTAGGTGTGGCCAAGGCGACTTATAGCGGTAGTGGCTGGCCAGATATTCAGCATGATTTTGATTTTGAGTTTCTTGGGCTGATCGGGCTGGCTGACCCTGTGCGACCTACTGTTGCGCCAGCTATAAAGCAGTGTCATGCGGCTGGCATTCGTGTGGTGATGATTACTGGCGATTATCCCGCTACCGCAGCATCAATTGCCGCGCAGATTGGCCTTGATATTGGCACAAACGGCATTATTACCGGCGCTGAACTTAGTCAGATGGATGAGGCAGCGCTAAGTACACACATCCAGCACAGCAATGTGTTTGCGCGTATGGTGCCGGAACAGAAACTGCGTTTGGTGAATGCGCTCAAAGCCAATGGCGAGGTGGTGGCGATGACAGGAGACGGCGTGAATGATGCGCCAGCACTGAAAGCTGCGCATATCGGCATTGCTATGGGTGGGCGCGGCACAGACGTGGCACGTGAGGCGGCGGCGTTGGTGTTGTTGAATGATGACTTTGCTTCGATAGTGCATGCCGTGCGTTTAGGGCGCGGCATTTTTGATAACTTGCGCAAAGGCATGGCATATATTTTTGCGGTGCATATTCCGATTGTCGGTTTATCGTTTATTCCCTTGTTGCTTGGCTGGCCTGCGGTGTTTGCACCTGTGCATATTGTATTTTTGGAAATGATTATTAACCCGGCTTGCTCAATTGCATTTGAAGCAGAACCAGCTGAGGCTAACGTGATGCACCGCCCACCACGCCCGCCCAAAGAGCCATTATTTGGCAGAAGGATTCTGCTGATAAGTTTGTTTCAGGGTTTTGTGGTACTGTTAGTTGCGCTATTGGTATTAGCATATGCCTTATTTAATGGTCAAAGTGATGAAAGCGTGCGCACACTAACATTCAGCGTGTTGGTGGTAGGTAATCTCGGCCTGATCTTGGTGAATCGTTCTTGGAGACGTACGATACTGCAAACGCTTAACAATCGTAATCCCGCTTTGTGGTGGGTTGTTGGAGGCGCGTTGACTTTTCTTATACTGGCAATGACTGTGCCATTTTTGCGTGGGGTATTCCATTTTTCAGCCATTACTGTTCCGCAGTTTGCCCTGTGTACGTTGGCGGGATTAGTGAGTGTGCTGTGGTTTGAAGTCTATAAAATGGTTAAGCGTTAATAAACGACCATGCCTGATTTGACCGTTAGACTCAGTAAGCTTGACCGTAATCAATACGACTTATGTGTTACTTACAATAAGATGTAACTTATTTAAAATACGATTTAACTTACTCGAAGGAGGGTGAACATCATGAAGAGTCAATCTACACCATTGTCAGCAGATGAACTTAAAAACATCAACGCGTATTGGCGTGCTTGTAACTATCTGGCTGCTGGCATGATTTACCTGCGTGATAATCCCTTACTTAAAGAACCGTTGCAACACGAGCATATTAAACATCGCTTGCTCGGACATTGGGGTTCTAGCCCGGGTTTGTCTTTTATGTACATTCATATGAACCGCCTGATTAATAAATATTATTTGAATGTCATATTTATGGCTGGCCC
>DAIDAH010000241.1 GCA_027310735.1 Methylotenera sp.
CCACGTACCGGATTATCTACCAAACTGGCAGCGGCCTCTGACTGCACCATTTCGAGAGGTTTTAGCGCCTTGGCAGCGGCCACTTCGACAACTTTAGTGGCAATTATTTTATTAAGAATGTCGGACATAATGTATACGCTACTTTATAAATACTTCAAATTATTGATATTTATTGCCATGAACAGCCAACCAACCCGCCACGTGATGCCCACGCGGGTCACGATGCGTCCAATGCACAACGCCACCTTTCGGGTTGTACACATATTCGCCGCTAAATGTTACTTCATCGCCCACTTGCAAGGGCACTCTAGCCGCCAAGTCAATGTTGTGAGCAAACAGCAAGGTTTGTCTGGCGTTGATTTTTACGAGAAACTTTTGATGCTGCGAACCATTTTTATCATCCGCCAACAGCTTAACAACAACACCTTTACCTCTGACCTGCACATCGCTTTGTTTCTCAGAAAAAGCCTGCTCAACAGATGCGTTGGCATTCTCAACTGGTTGCGTTAGCTCAACACTATTGGCGACTTCTGGCAGTGGTACGGGCTTTTCGCAGGCACATAAAGCCAATGCTAAAAGTAAGCTATACGCGAAATTTTTCAGAGTTGCGCTATTTGTTAAAAATGCTTTCATGCGTTAGTCATTGTAATCAACTGTTGCAGCTTTTGCAGCGCTTTACCGCTATCCAGCATTTCTGCGGCAGTCGTAATGCCTTGTGACAGATTAGCGGCTAATCCAGCCACGTAAATTGCCGCACCGGCATTTAACAACACAATCTCTCTGGCTCCGCCAGTTTTGCCTGCCAGCACATCCAGAATCATCGTCTTAGAGGTACTGGCATCGCTTACCTTAATACTGGCTACGTCATGCAACCCTAAGCCAAACTGCTGCGGATTAATGATATATTCCTGCACCTGTCCATTTTTCAGCTCAGCGACAAAAGTATCACCCGCGAATGAGATCTCATCCATGCCATCGGCACCACAGACGACCATCACATGCTCACTGCCAAGCTGCTTCAACACATGCGCTAATTTTGTAGTCAGCGCTGCCGAAAACACACCCATTACCTGACGCTTCGCATTGGCGGGATTAGTTAACGGGCCGAGCAAATTAAACATGGTGCGCACGCCAAGCTCACGGCGTACTGGGGCAGAATGCTTCATGGCGCTATGATGATTGGGGGCAAACATAAAGCCCAAGCCAATCTGATTCACACATTGAGCCACTTGCTCGGGCGTTTGATTCACATTAACGCCTAGCGCCTCCAGCACATCAGCACTTCCACAAGTAGACGAGACTGAACGACCCCCATGTTTGGCAACCTTGGCACCTGCGGCAGCTGCAACAAAAGCACTGAGGGTCGAGACGTTAAAGGTTTGGATGCCATCGCCACCTGTGCCGCAAGTGTCTACCAAATGTGCAGTGTCTAGAATATCCACTTTGCTCGATAACTCACGCATCACGCTGGCAGCTGCTGCAATTTCATCTACCGACTCACCCTTCATGCGCAAAGCCACTAACAATGCGGATATTTGTGCTGGAGTAAGTTCGCCAGCCATCACTTGCCTCATCACTGCCAGCATCGCTTCATGGCTCAAATCCTGATGATTAATGAGCTGATTAAGGGTTTGCGAATATGACACGGACTTACTCTTTTAAAAAGTTATTCAACAATGCGTGACCGTGTTCGGTAAGGATGGATTCAGGATGAAACTGTACGCCTTCTACACGTAAAGTTTTATGACGCACCCCCATAATCTCACCATCTTCAGTCCATGCAGTAATTTCGAGACAGTCCGGTAAGGTTTCTTTTTCGATCACCAATGAGTGATAGCGTGTAGCGGTATATGGATTAGGTAAATCTCTAAATACGCCTACATTGTGATGATAAATTAAAGATGTTTTACCATGCATCAACTGCTTAGCATGCACAATATGGCCGCCAAAAGCTTGTCCAATGCTTTGATGCCCCAGACACACACCTAACAACGGAATTTTCCCTGCGAACTCTTTAATTAATGGCACGCTGATACCAGCCTCATTCGGTGTGCAAGGACCAGGTGAGATGACGATATGATCCGGCTTAAGCTCAGCGACCTTGGTTAAATCGATTTCATCGTTACGGTACACGAGCACGTCTTGCCCAAGCTCACCCAGATACTGCACCAAGTTATAGGTGAAAGAGTCATAGTTATCTATCATTAACAGCATGATTTATCCTAATACATTGATATATTGAGGTTAATGTGATTGAAGTTACTCTTAACCATATGTTTAACACTCATTAGATTTTCACCTAGCGGCACCTTATTGAGATGAGTGAATTTTTCCAAGAAGCATTTTACCAATGGCCTCTTGGATTGTATAGGCAATACTAAGGGTGACGATAGAGGTTTACCTAAACTCAAGTCATTGGGTAGCAGAAAGAATACATGCAACCATTATTGAAAAAACCACCCTACACTGGACAGGCATATGGCATCGAGTCAATAGGTGGCGTTTCACCAAACATCAACGCCACTACCATCTGCGCGCTAGCTGGCGCCATGGTTAGGCCATATCTAAAATGCCCAGTATTCAGGTATAGATTTTCAATACTTGGGTGCGCACTGATGATGGGTAGGTTTTCTGGCGTACCAGGACGCAAACCGCTCCAATGCTTAATAATAGGCTGATTTTTCAGCTCAGGCATAATCGCTTCTGCTTTTGCACTAAGCTCATCCCGCACAGCCTGTGTCACAGCCGCCTCAAAACCAACATCCTCCAACGTACTGCCTGCCAACAAATAACCATCACGACGTGGAATCATGTAGAAGCCTTCTCGATAGACCATTTGATCGAGATTCTTTAGCGGCTTATAAAGCAGGATTTGGCCGCGCATAGGTTTAACATTAAGCTTAGCTGAAGTTTCTTTAAGCAACTCAAAACTCCACGCACCAGAGGTGACAACAAACTGGTCTGCAGTTAACGTCTCGCCGTTTACCGTTTGCCAGCCAGTCAAGGTTGGCGTCTGTTTAAGCGGCATAAGCTCTGTGTGCTCTAGCATCGTGACATTATTTTTCTCCAACCACTTACGCATCGCTTGCATAAAATAAGGTGGACGTATTTGGCATACAGTTGGCAACCAAAGGGCATCCTCACCGCTAAGTGACTGCACCCCAAATGCGGATGCTTTCACAGCTTGCATCGGCAATTGATTACGTGCACACCAAGCTTGCGCAACTTCAGCATCAAAGTTTGGCAACAGTAAAAAACCTGATTGATCGAAATCGGAATCCACACCTGTTTCGGATTGCAATCGCTGACTTAACTCACGATAAATATTGGCGCCGCTACTTGTTAGTGCATTCACATGCTCAGAATATAACCAAGGCAATAAAGGAAAGATGATGCCGCCACCGGCCCAAGAGGACTCCCCCGAGGTTTGACTGGCAATCTGATTACGCTCTACGATTGTGACGCTACAACCACGTTGCACTAACTCCATTGCTGTCATGCAACCAACAATGCCTCCGCCCACTATCACTACTTTTTTAGTCATTTTATTTTCAATTTATTTAATTGCAACACGCCCGATAAGCAGAGCATTTTGTGCGTTAGTTAAACCTGCCGGTTGCCCAAGTAAAACAATCACATCACCTTCAGTAAGCGTCACATCAGCAGGAAGCTCGCTACCATTAGAGTTAGGCCTACGAATAGACTTTACTTCTACATCAAAGTTCTCTAAATGCATATCAGCCAAACTCCTACCAACGGCATATGTTCCCGCTGAAATAATCACGGAATGCAAACGTATCTGCTGCTTCTCAATATCTTCATTTTCAAAGTCAGACATCCCATGAAAGTAGCCGCGGAACAATTTATAGCGCTCCTCTCTAAACAAACGAATACGCTTTACTACGCGATTAAGCGGCACGCCAAGCAACATCAGCGCATGTGAGGCTAACATTAAACTACCTTCCAGAATTTCCGGCACAACTTCAGTG
>DAIDAH010000242.1 GCA_027310735.1 Methylotenera sp.
TCACGGGGATGCTTTTTGGCAAGCTGGCAACCACATCGCCAAAGCCGTGTTCGGTGAGGTGATCTGTGCCTTTGATGTGCGATTTTTCAAAGCTTGCCATATCGCGTGAATCAAATAGGGCGAGTGGCTTGATGCCTGCTCTGGCGCGCAAAATAAGGTCGCTGGCATATTGCGGTGAAATACGTTGAAATGCAGTGCTCATGATGTTCTCGCTTGCATAGTGGTTAAAGTTGAAGTTGGAATGTTTTCAATGCGCGTGTCATCCAGCGCCAAGCCCACGGTGAAGTGGTAAATGGTTTGGAACGTGTTATCAGTCAGCCCGAATAATTCGTGGATTGGGTCGTCAAAAAAACAGCCGATGCCCGTGCCGCGCAAGCCCACCATTTCAGCTTGCAGATACAGCACTTGGCCGATTAAGCCAGCTTCGCGGTGCAAGCCACGATATGCAGATGGATTATCGGTAAGCACGCCATCATATTCAGCCAGCATGCCGAGTGCGAAGCAGGCATTAGCGGCAATATCCTGATGGCAGTGTAGACTGCGCGCCACGCGGTGTAATTCACCGGCTGGGGCTGGTGTGAGCAGTTGCAGGTTTAAATGTGGGGGTACGTTAGCTACAGCTTCACGTAAAAATTGCTGGCTTAAATGGCTATCAAGTTGTGCGGCAAGGCGTGGTTCGCGTGTGAGCAGATAAAGCCCAGAGCTAAAGCCTTCAACACGATGCACAAACAACAATAGGTTGATGCGTGGCGGTGAACTCAGTGCATTCCACGGGGCAGAATCGTTAGGTAACAATGCTTCTAATATTGCAATAAAGTCTTGCTCTGGCATCACATGGCCGGCATCAAAGCGCTGTGCACTGCGGCGACCTAGTATCACGCTGGCAGTGCTGATTGGGTTGTTTGCCGTTGTTGCTTTAGTGTTGCTAGTGGGTAGCGTTGTAGCCGCGCTAACTTTTGCGATTGTTTGTCTGGAAGCAATCGCTACTTCTTCAATCACAGGCCAGCGGTATATTGGATGTGCATCTATGGTTGAGGCAGTACCTTGCCAGCGAACAGGGGTGATTGATTGCGGAATGCTAGTCGCTACGCTACTGAATGATACGCTAAGCAATATTTCGGCTTCTTCGCGCTCTGTTTCAGGGTAGCGGCGTGCGGGAAAATCTTCGCTTCTATCTATGCCGAGCAGATGTGCCAGTGCTTCGGTGCCGATATGTTTTTGTTCTGTCAGCGACCAGCCTAATGTCTGCGCTGCATAGCTGAGTGCGCCAACTGCATGGCCTGTATCTAGCTGGCAGTAGCGAAATGCACGCTCTCCATATTTCCATGCTTCACGCCACATGGCGGAAGTGAGGCCTATTTTCAGCATAGGTGTACTATCTGGCTCGCAAGCAATATTGGCGCGGCGCTCCAGCGTATGACTGTCCGGACTGTAATGGTAAACGCCATCGGACAAACCGTGCAGACCTTGTACTAACACATAAGCTTCTATGGGGTGTAGATTGCCGCTGGAAGGATTAGCCCGCACTGCCCAGCGATCTGGCCCGTATGATTTCCAAGCGGTGATGCCTAGCGCTAAATGTAGCAGTGCGCCTAGAGTGCTTAAAGTGTATGGCAGTGGTGAAATGGTGTCGCTTAGCGTGGCAAATGGGCGCGTTAATGCAGATAGTATAGCTGGGTCTTGCAGACTCTTGCTAAAGTCTGGCAGTTGCACGCATGGTGCTTGCTCAAAATGCCGGAATGGCGCTGGTTGTGCATCCCAATCCAGCGTGTCTGGCCCTTGTGCATAAGCCATGAAATTGTGTTTTGTGCGCTGGTGGTAGGTGCGGACAGTGGCTTCGGAAGCGTGAGTTGTGGCAGGTTCTGGTTTCATGGCATCACGCAGTTTAATCCTCAGCACCAAAGCATTTATTGTAGTCCACACACACGCCGCAGGTTGGCGATTTGCAGATAAAAATGTCGGCACGCTCGCAGAGCTGTTTGTAGAAAAACTTTTTCCACTTCATGTCGCCAGTGTTCTTGGCGGCAAGGGTAGGGAAGGTGTTCGTCATCAGCTCAGAAAGCGCTAAGCGGTTAGGTAACTGCATGTCTTGCCACAAATGATTGCTACCCATGCAAGCTTCGGCAACCCACAGGATTTTGCGCTGCGTTTCAACGCTTTCATCGCAGCGATGGTCTTTGAGCAGCTCAATAATGTCGTCGTACTCGTCGATTCGATTATCTGGGCGGTTATCCACACTGATTGGCACTATTGGGCTGTTTGTAGGATGCGTTTGCATGGTGCAGGACTCTGACAATTTATACGGCTGCTGGCCCGTGCGTGTAGCATTTTTTCGGGCATATTTTGGCGCAAGCCTCACAGCCAACACAGTTTTCTGGGTGCGCAATGGTCATCACCATTTTGGTGTATTCATCTACGTCATCGTCATCATCTGTTGATACGGCAACACGTTCGCCATCTTCGTCGATACCCATTAGTTGTAGTACATCGCGGCCACAGACTTTAAAGCAGCGGCCGCAGCCGATACATTTTTCTTCTGATATTTCTTCTGCAAATTGTGGCGTCCATTCCACGCCACTAGGTAATGTTACGGTATATGCCATGTTAGCCTCCAGCCGCTGCCAATCGTTTACGGGCATCGGTAAGTTGTTGATATGATTTGAATGTTTTTTCTGCAATTTCAGGGATTTTTTCCCAGCCGATAGGCAGGTCTTCAGATAGATCGTGTAAATCCATCTTGAGTTGTGTTGCCTGGGCGTTAAGTTTTTTTACTTCCGCTTTGATACTGTCTATGTCGTCGCTCATTGATTCTTCTCCTTATCCGTAATTCGCCACTTCAGGGAATTTACGAATCATCTCTACGGCAGCAGATACGAACTTTTCACCTTCTGCGGCGAGTTTTTCCATGGTTTCGAAACCAAAGCGATGCACGTCACGCAGTTGCTTATTTACCACTACCAAGCGGCCTGCGGTGAGGATCATTTTGCCGAAACCTTCGTGATGCATTTTCATCATTGGCGATACCATGTTTTTTGTTTCTCGCTCAATGGCAAGGCCAACCGCATTGTAAAAAAGCTCCAAGCGCCAGATGGTTTCTGGGTCTGGGTCACCAATAATCGGCATTTCTTTGCGTTGCTCTTTAGTGATGATGTATGGTGCGAGCAAGGTCGCATTGTCTTTGCCTTCCCATGCGCCATGCGTATCTTGAGCGCGCCATTGTTTAACGAGCTCTTGTACAAAAGACGATTGCCACGGGTCTTGCACTGTTTCTGTTGATGACATGATGTTTCTCCAAATATAGTTAGACGGTTTCTTCTTCGTCAAAATCGAATGATCGTTCTTGGTCGCGTAGCAAGGCTTTTCTCAAGAATGGTGGCGGTGTGCCATTGAGTACGTCTTTAAGTTTTACCAGTACTTCTTCAATGACTTCAGGCTCTGATACCTTAATCGGGTGAATTTTGTGCGCGACTACTCTGGCAGCAGCAGACCCACCAATGGCGGCTACATACAGCAAGGCGCAGTCTTTAATCGCCTCAAGTTTTGGTGCGAGTTTGTCTTCATCGCCATCTTCTTTCAGGTCGCCATCAAACTGTACGGACTCGATAAACTGGTAACCAGTTGGTGTAAGTTCGTAAATAGCAATGTTCTTGGCCCAGCCAAAGTGGGCATCGACGCGTTTTAAATCTTGTGTTGCAAAAGCGACTTTCATGGGTTTCTCCTGATATTCAAATATTCAATATTGATTTAACAAAAATGGTTTAGCCGCAATTGCAACTGCCGTTAGAGGCGCAACTGGTCTTGGCTTCGCTAGCGTTGCTTTCAATGACATTGATGGCGGATTGACTTGTTTCATCACCATTCAAACCAATACTGTTACGCCAAGTTTCTGGTGTGGTTTCATGCTCATCGGCCATAAAGG
>DAIDAH010000243.1 GCA_027310735.1 Methylotenera sp.
CTTATTGGCATGTCTATGGGTTTGGGGTTTGCTAGTTTTTACGATCCGCAGACACAGGGTCAGAGCACTGCTGTTAATCAGTTTTTGGTATTGCTAGCAATGTTGGTTTTTTTAAGTTTTGATGGTCATCTGATGATTGTCACCGCTTTAGCTAACAGCTTTATTACCATGCCGATTGCGCTAGATAGTGCCGGAATCAATCCTATGAAGATTGTTTTATGGGGTGGGGTGATATTTAGTGCGGGTTTGTCGTTGGCGCTGCCAGCTGTCACTGCTTTGTTGATTACCAATATGGCACTTGGCATATTGACTAAGGCCGCACCTCAGCTTAATTTGTTCGGAATTGGTTTCCCTGTGACGCTTAGTATGGGTTTTTTGGTGTTGGCACTATCACTTCCCACAATGCTTAAGCCAATTTCAAACTTTATAGAGGAAGGTGTCAATAATATGTTTCAGGTAGCTATTCCTAAGTCAGCACCTCAAAAATTACCTACACCATAATCTGTATTACATAAATTTAAATAGAGACAGACTTGTTGTAGTTACAAATGACTTTTGCGCAGCATCCATGATGGTTTGGTTCTTGGAAAAATCTGAAAGAGCACTTGCGTAGTCCAAGTCTTGAAGACCTGAAAGTGCTTTTGTGTATTGTAAGTCGCGGTCTGAACCTGATTTGTCTGATGTATCAAGCTCATTTAGTTTTGAGCCTATCGACGCGCGTACATTGAGTACATTGTCTACAGAGCCTTGTAGGGTGCTGATTGCAGTCGCCAAACCAGCACTGAATGCGGCTTGAGAAGCAGCATTCGTAATCGGTGTATTTAGTAGTGTGACAACGCTATTCAACGCAGCGAATACATCATTTCCGCCAGCTTGAAACACTTGATCGCCAGTTACATTCACCGCCATTTGGCGTTGAGCATCAGTTTGCAGTAGCTGCTGGTTAGAGTCTCCAGCATATGTTGCGCCTGTAGCTGTGGCAGTAAATGGCTGAGTGGTGGTTTTAAAGCCAGCATAAAGATAGTTTCCTGACGCATCTTTCGTGTTTGCTAGGCCCATGAGTTGATCTAAAGAGTTCTGTAAGTCGGAAGCAGTAAACGCTCTTTCCTGATTTGAATAACTACCGTTTCCTGCACCAACTAATGTAGATTGTGCTGCCACGAGTAAATTAGTTACGCTAGTCAGGTTTGACTCTACTGTATTTAGTTTTAGTTGCGCGGTTTTTCTTGTGTCAGCGAACTTGGCATTAATACCTTGAGCGTAAGATAACTGCAAGGCTTGTGCTGAAGCAACTGGATCATCAGCAGGCGTAGTAATCCGCTTACCGGTAGAGATTTGCTGCTGTAGCTTTACTTGATCAGCTTGCAATGATGTAATTTGGGTAATCCCTGACTGGTAGATCGTATTGGTGCTAATTCGCATGATTGTTCCTTTAATCTTTATCTGTCAGACTTACTTGCCAATTTGCAATAGCGTATCAAAGAGTTGACTGGCAATCTGCATCATTTTCCCCGCAGCTTGATACGCTTGTTGGTAACGAATAAGATTCGCAGCTTCCTCATCAAGATTAACACCCGATTCCGATTGCATTGAAGCGGTATTTTGAGTTAATACTTGAGCTTCAGCCGCTGCGGTAACGGTTAACTCTCGAGACTTGTTGCCTATCGAGTTGACCAGTTGACCATATGCGCTGGAATAGCTAGTGGTGTTGTTATTCATTGTGGTTTTACTTTGCAATCCAGCCAGAAGTAAACCGTTAGTGTTGTCCCCAGGAGCTGTTGTGCTGCCTATCGCTAATTTTCTAGCATCAGAAATCGCAACACTCATTGTCGTCGCGGCGTTTCGAGTAGGGCGAACAATAAACTGATCACCAGCAGCCATCGTGCCAGATATGCTGTAGTTTAGCCCATCTATAGTCTGAGGGAATGTGACTGGTGTTGTTATCGCGCCGTCACTTAAGCGAGTGACTGAGTAAGCTGTGCCATCAAAATCTACACGGTAATCACTGCTAGTCATTGCACTTGTGTCTACAATCGTGGCCGCAATTGAAGCGCTTCCAGTGTTGTTGCTGTTAGCATTGATAGCAGGTGCTGGAACGTTGAAGAGGTTTGTTCCTGCATTACCATTTAGGTCAATGCCTAACTTATGTTGCGTGTTGAAGTCGGTAGCAAGAGCGACCGCAACCTGACCAATCTGACTTTGTGCTGGATCAAGTGATTCATTCCGGAATTGTAGTAATCCACCAATGGCACCGCCAGGCAGACTGCTAGCGCCCAAAACTGTGGACTTCCCATTACTTTGATAGGCTACTTCTAGCCGGCTAGGATCAGTTGATGAGCCAGTGGTCGTTAATGACATCGTAGTGACACCAATAACTAATGGTAGCCCATTGCCTATGTAAATATTGTAACTACCTTGCCCTTGTGGCACCACCGTGGTTTTAATTTGCTTGCTAAGCTCTAAAACAAGTTGGTCGCGCTGATCTAATAGGTCGTTGGGTTGCCCTGCACCAGCATTAACAGTTTTCTCAATGGTGTCATTTAGGCTGGCAATTTGTCTGGCATAAACGTTGACTAGCCCAGTGCTTGATGAGAGTTGGCTATTAACGCTATCACTGATTTCATTAAGGCGACTGCCAGTGCTGTGTAGCGTATTCACCAAAGACTGTGCATTGGACAGCATTGTTTGACGCGTCGGTATGTCACTGGGATTGGCTGATAGATCTTGTACACTGGCAAAGAAGTTATTCATCGCAGGATTAATGCCAGCTGAAGCATCTGACAGCATGTTGTTGATGGCAGTAAGTTGTGTGTTGTAAGTATCTGCTGCTTTACTTGCCGATTGACTGCTTATAAGCTGGCTTGCAAGTATCTCGTTGTAGGTGCGAGATACACCGGAAATTTCAGTGCCTTGGCCAATAGAACCAGAGCCAGTATTTTGAGCTTGTGCCGCAGCTTGTACCACTACCTGCCTTGAGTAGCCTGGCGTGTTAACATTTGCGATGTTATGTCCAGTTACACTGAGCCCCACTTGGGCTGCATTCAGTGCGCTTTGTCCAATACTTAGTATGCCTGACATGATTTATACTCTTTTATGACTTATACCGTTATAACGGCATAACAATACTAAACTTTAGGCCACGACTTTACAATGGAATAATTATAAAGTTGAGATTTTCTGAATGACACTAGCTAATTTTGATGCGTAATTGGGGTCTGTAGCATAACCGGCCTTTTGCATGGCTTGCGCGTATTCATTTGTATTTTGCATGTTAGCCAAGACATTCTCATAGCGTGGGTTATTCCGCATCATGTTAGCAAAGTCTTTGAATGAGTCGGCGTAATTGTCATAGGCGCGAAACTTTTCTATGCGTTTTTGTTTAACACCATTGATATATTCAGTTGTTGTAGCTTCGACAACTTTGCCATCCCAGTTCCCTGAGGCTTTAATGCCAAATAGATTGTTGCTAGGCATGCCATCAGCACCTTTAATCTCATGTTTACCCCAGCCACTTTCTAGTGCAGCCTGACCTAACATTAAGTGAGCTGGTATACCTGTGGCGCGACTGGCTTCTTCAGCATGCTGCGACATCCGGTTTTGGAAGTCAGTAGCGTTGTCGTTGGTGGACTTAGGGTTTAGTAGTCTATTCGTAGATAAACCTGTCGCGCCAGACATAATTTTTTGCTGAAGCGCGTTTGTTAGATTTGGCGTGTAGGGGTTTATCAATGAGTTTTGACTCAATGGGTCACTCTGTTCAGGGATAGGTTTATCATCTGAAACAGCTTGTTGTAAATCGCTAGCACTTCCATAACCATTGTGGCTGAGTTGCTTGGCAAGTATGTCTGCAAGACCTAGACCTTTGTTGGCTAAATTGCTGCTTAGTTGCTGATCTAGCATTGAAGTAAATGTGCGGCTT
>DAIDAH010000244.1 GCA_027310735.1 Methylotenera sp.
ACCCTACCCTGATTCATTACCACAATATCATCAGCAATATGCCGCACTACACGTAAATCATGACTGATAAACAAATAACTTAATGCCATTTCAGCCTGCAACTCTTTAAGTAGCAAAAGAATCTGCGCTTGAATAGATACATCCAATGCAGATACAGGCTCATCACAAACCACCACTCTAGGGTGTAATACTAAAGCACGTGCAATACCAATGCGCTGACGCTGCCCACCTGAAAACTCATGTGGGTACTTCTGCATATCCGGCTCAGTCAAACCTACTCGCTTGAGCATTGCTACAACTTTTTTCTGCCGCTCGAAGCTGCTACCCAAACCATGAATCAATAAACCTTCGCCTACAATTTCACCCACGCGCATACGTGGATTGAGCGAAGCAAAAGGATCTTGAAACACCATTTGCAAATTTTTACGTACTGACCTGAGCTCAGCGCCAGTTAACTTGGATAAGTCTTGACCTGCAAATAACACTTCGCCGCTATCCAAGGGTTGCAATTGTAACAGACAACGTGCCAACGTGGATTTACCGCTACCAGATTCACCTACAACCGCAAGCGTGCTGCCTGCACGCAAACTGATACTTACATTATCCAAGGCCTTAACAAGCGTTGTTCCAAAACCAAACTTCCCACTACGCTGCGTATAAGTTTTAACCAAATTATTTGCAACTAGCACAGCATCACTCATACGCGCGCAGCCTCAGTCGATGTTTCTGGCAACCAAGCGTAATCAATCGGCTTTAATGGTTTTTGACCTTCCGCGTCAGGCACACATGCTAACAATGCTTGCGTATAAGGGTGCCGCGGGTTTTCTAACACATCATACTTTGTCCCTGACTCGACAATTTCACCTCTAAACATCACCACAACATCATCCGCGATATCAGCCACCACACCAAAGTCATGGGTAATAAACAGCATCGCCATATTCATGCGTGTTTTGAGTTCATCAAGCAAGGTTAATATTTGCGCTTGAACAGTCACATCCAAAGCGGTTGTCGGTTCATCTGCAATTAATAATTGCGGCTCGCAAGCAATACTCATCGCAATCATCACACGTTGACGTTGTCCTCCAGAAAGCTCATCTGGGTAACTATTGGCACGGCTCGCTGGAATACCCACCAACTCTAATAGACTTGCAACTTTAGTCTTCAAGCCCTCGCCTTTTAAAGCAAAGTGCTCAGTCAAACTTTCACCGATTTGGTAACCGACTGTCAACACAGGGTTTAAAGAAGTCATCGGTTCCTGAAAAATCATCGCAATCTTTGCACCACGTATTTTTCGTAAGCTCTCCGCATCTAGCAAGGTTAAATCTTGAATACCTGCGTCTGCATCGTTAAACAACACTTTGCCTGCGGTCAACTCTAATTGCTTGGACAACAAGCCCATGACGGATAGTGCAGTTAAACTTTTTCCACTACCTGACTCACCAACAACACAAGTCGTTTTGCCCGCTGCAATGGTAAAACTGACATCATTCACCAGCAGGCGAGATGGCATTGATTTTGGCACAATACTGACGCGCTCAAGCTGTAATAATGGCCTAGTGCTAGACTCATTAATATGTAATTTGGCAGTCATTTAAATTGGCTCAATGCTATAAGTTAATGACTTACAGTCAAATACGCTATAGCTTCTGCAACGCTACATTTCATCTGCTCAGTTTGCTTATCGCCATGCATAGATTTAAGCACCACTTGTTGATTAGCCACTTCATCATCACCCAGTATCAATGCAAATTTAGCCTGACTTCTATCCGCTTTTTTCATTTGTGATTTAAAACTGCCGCCACCTGCATGCAATACTACTTGAACATTTGCACTGCGCAATTGCTCTGCAATTGCAAACGCAGCGCTCTCAGCAAGTTCACCTACGTTCACCAGATAGACATCCGGCGCATCATCAACCACAACGCCGTATTCCTGCATTAACAAAAACACGCGCTCCAAGCCAATACCAAACCCACAAGCTGGCGTAGCTTCTCCACCAAGTCGCTCCACTAAAGAGTCATAACGACCTCCACCGGCAATCGTACCTTGTGCGCCTAATTTAGTTGTAACCCACTCAAACACGGTGCGATTGTAATAATCCAAACCACGCACTAGTCGCGCATTAATTTCATACGCCACACCTGCGGCATCCAGCAACTTGCACAGACCATCAAAATGCGCACGAGTTTCACTCCCTAAGCTATCAATCAACTTAGGTGCGGCATCACACATGGCTTGCATGCGTGGATTTTTGGTATCAAGAATACGTAATGGGTTCGCATGCAGACGACGTTTTGCGTCTTCATCCAGCAAGTCGGCATGCTGCTCAAAGTATGCAATCAAGGTGTTGCGATATTCAGCGCGCTCATGTGCATCGCCAATGCTATTGATTTGCAGTGCAACATCCTGAATACCTAGTTCACGCCAAAGTCTGGCCAACAAAACAATTTGTTCAGCATCAACTTGTGGGCTATCAAAACCAAAGGCTTCCACACCAATTTGGTGAAACTGACGTTGGCGACCTTTTTGCACATTTTCATGACGGAACATCGCACCGCTATACCAGAGCCTAACCGGGCCGTTGTAGGTCAGGTTACTCTCGACCACCGCACGTACACAGCCAGCCGTACCTTCTGGACGCAAGGTTAACTTGTCGCCATTCAGCGCATCCTCCCAAGCATACATTTCTTTTTCAACAATGTCGGTATGTTCGCCCACGCTACGGACAAACAAATCGGTAGACTCAACCAAAGGCATACGGATATTTTTATAGCCATACTGTGCTAATACGCGGCGAGCAGTATCTTCGAGCTTAAACCAAAGCGCAGTATGCTCTGGCAGAATGTCATAGAAACCTTTAATGCTCTGGAATTTTTGTGCCTTGGCTTTTTTAGTTTCTACTGGAGTAGGTTCGATTTGAGTCGTTTGTTTTTTTGTCGATTCTGTTGGATTTAATTTTTCAGGCATTATGCAATTACTTTAATTGGAATAGTTTTATTGATTTGATTAGTAGTCACGGCTTGATGTAACTTGCCACCGACTACGTAATTGGTTTGCACATAATTTTCTACAATCGCCTGAAATTCTTGGGCAATGCTATCACCTTTCAGTGTGACTGTTTTTTCACCATCTACAAATACTGGCGCGACTGGCGTTTCACCTGTGCCTGGCAAACTGATACCTATATTGGCAAGCTTGGATTCACCGGGACCATTCACCACACAACCCATCACAGCAACATTCATATTTTCAACACCAGCATAACGCTCACGCCACAAAGGCATTTGATTACGCAAGTAAGTTTGAATCTGCATCGCCAACTCCTGAAAATACGTCGATGTAGTCCGACCGCAGCCCGGACAAGCTGTCACCAATGGCGTAAATGAACGAATGCCCATGGTTTGTAAAATCTCTTGCGCAACAATCACCTCTTTAGTGCGTGACTCATGTGGCTCTGGCGTAAGCGACACGCGAATCGTGTTGCCAACACCTTGCTGCAGAAGCAACGCCAGCGCGGCTGTTGAGGCCACAATCCCTTTGGAGCCCATACCGGCCTCTGTCAAACCTAAATGCAATGGATAGTCACTACGACTTGCCAACTCTGTATAGACTTTGACCAAATCCTGCACATTGCTGACTTTACAGGAAATAATAATTTGATTCGGTGACAAACCCAATGCAACTGCCTGTGCTGCACTTTCCAATGCAGACTGCATCAGCGCCTCACGCATCAATGCATCTGACGACAATGGCTCAGTAAGCTTTGCATTATCATCCATCATTTGCGCCATTTTGACTTGATCTAAACTACCCCAGTTAACACCAATACGGATGGCTTTTTTATATTGGATAGCCGCCTCAATCATGGCTGCAAACTGTTCATCGCGCTTTG
>DAIDAH010000245.1 GCA_027310735.1 Methylotenera sp.
GAATGAAGGTAGTCGGCCTTGGCATGAGGCTTCTTTCTCTTGATCGCATTTTGTGCAACTTTGAGATTCATTCATATTGCTACATGCACAAGCCTCTTTAAGATCATTCAAAAACTTGTTCAATAGCTTGTGTTCTTTCTCTATAACAAGGTAATCGGCCGCAGTTAGGTTGTTTATAGCCTTCTCATGAGTGGACATCGCGTGCCTTTCAAGCATCCTGCCTATTCGATAAGGCTGCCTATGGATTATTTGTAAAGATAACGGTACTGTTGATATTGCCTTAAAGCGTTAAGTGTATTTGCTTAAACAATAGATTGTTAATCAAATCTTTTTGGTAAATTACGCCGTTGGCGCAATGCTGTCAATGTGGCCGTGCCATCGCGCTGAGTTTTGGTTTTTATAGGAGGAGATTGGTGAGTTTATTTTGCGGTAATCTCCCAATTTTCCACTAGCAGCTTTAGGTTCACTTTATCGCTTTTAAGCAAAATTTTGCTAGGTAATAATTGGCCATTACTTTCCGCATATTTCAGATATTGAATGTCCCAGCCATCTTGTTTTAATGTGTTGACCAAGCCTTGATTATCCAGTGTGATATCTTGAATATCATTGTTGGTAGGTCGTCCGAGAGACCAGTCAGCAAGACCTGCAAGTGGTAGGCGCCAACCTAATACGGTTTGTGTGAGCGCTTCAGTATCTGAGGCTGAAGTGCTTTTTCCGTTAGCTTCCTCCAAGGTTACTTTGTTGGATGTTTTTTTAATGCTGGCGACTTGATTGCCTAATGGTGAGTAAAGAGTAATGGCATCATTAGCTGTATCATGTTGCCACATCAAGCTGCCAGAAAACCCTTTACCTTCAGTTTGCACACCAATGCGCGCATGCAGTGAAAATTGCTCGATTAATGCAATGTTTTGTAAATGTTGTTGATATAGCAATTGCGTAGCGGCGCTAGGTGCGGTCTTTAGTTCAGGGGCGCTGACGCAGCCTTGCAGCATAGCTAAAAGGCTGAGTAAGAAAAGGCTTGCTATACGCATGTTGATATCATTAGGTTAAATGCAGGGGGGCGTTTGTTAATGTAATTGTCACTGCGGCTATGATTTGAATTTATTGATGATATCTAGTAATACTTCATTCCCAGGATTGATGATGAGCGCATCATGCCAAAGTTTGATTGCAGCATCGTGTTGCCCTTTTTGCCAAAGCACCTCCCCTAAGTGAGCTGCGATTTCTGGGTCTTGACTTACCTTGTAGGCTTGCTCTAAATAGTGAATTGCCTTATCTAAATTGCCTTTCCGATAGTGTACCCAACCTAAACTGTCCAGCATGAAATGATCGTTTGGGCTAATGCTTAGTGCCTTTTCAATTAACTGCTGTGCTTCGTTTAATTTAATGTTGCGGTCAGCAAATGAGTAGCCGAGCGCATTGTAGGCTGCAGAAAAATCGGGTTTTTCAGCAATAGCTTTACGTAACTCTGATTCCATTAGCTCGAATTTATGTAGGCGCTCTGCAGCAAGAGCATAGTCATATACAAGTTCAGGTGTGTTTTCTAAACCCCGAACCGCTTTATCTAACAGATCAAAAGACTCCTGATCTCTCTTTGCTTTAGCTAGTAGTGCCGCTTGTGTTTGAATAACAATAATTTGCTGTTCGGTACTTAAGTCTTCTATTGCGTCTAATTTTTCTATGGCTTTATCAACAGACTGCGTACGGGCAATGAGATTGGCCATGTTGATTTGTGCTTCTAGATAGCGTTGACCGGGTTGAACTTTGTTATACCAAGAGATGGCTGCATCATTCTGGTTTTGTTTTTCAGATGACTGAGCAATATAAATGTAAAGCTGATCGACATCTTTAAAGCCTAATGCAATGGCTTGCTGAAAGTAGTTTTCAGCGCCAGCGTAGTCGCCAGATTGGTAAGCGAGTAAGCCGACTATGGTCGTTATTTCAGGACTGTTTTTAGCATTATTGTCACTTGCATATTTGAGTATGAGTGGGAACTCTTTTTTAGCAGCGTCAAACTGTTTCTGATTGACTAGAAGTTTTGCTAAATTGATGCGAATCTCATTTGCATCAGGGTGTTTGCTAAGGAAGTCTTTGTAAAAATCTAATGCTGCTTGTGGTGATTTTCCAAATAATACCTGACCTTTAAGTAGTGCCGCCATGTTCCAGTTTGGTCTAAGCACTTCCGTTTTGTCTAGTGCCTGCAGGGCAATCTCGTCTTGATCGGCTCCCCAAGCTGACTGAGCAATTGCAAACTGGGCTTCAGCTAACTCGGGGTAAGCTTTTGCTAGTGATTGGACTAAATGCAGAATGCCTATTTTATCTGGGCTTCTCGCTAATAAGGCGTTGATATACAAAAAGCCACTGGCTCTAGTTTCTTTTTTAGCCAGTAGTTTTGCCAAATAAGGCTCGGTATCACTGAGCTTTCCAGTCGCAATCAATATTTCCGTCATGGATTGCTGCGCTTCTGTGGATGTAGGGTCAAGCTCAGCCCACAGCTTAATAGCTGGAATCGCCAAGCTAGGCATGTTGCCATACGCACCAATCTTTGCAGCGCGCTCTGCTAGGCGAGGGTCTCTTTCTTTTTTTGCTAGATCATAAAAGATTGAACCAGATGTTGCTAAATCTCCGCGCTGCCCAGCGATTTCAGCCACTAAGTATTTATATATGAATTCAGGTGTAGTTGAACCATCAGGGGAGGTTGCCCGCAAATGGGTGTTTTTGATGTTAGGTCCTGTTGCGCAACCATTTAAACTAAGGCTGCTAGCCAGCATGCATGCAGATACAATCAATGCATAGCTGAGCGATTTTCTTTTAAATTTTGGTTGGGTTTCAATTGATTTGTTAAATGGGCGCATATGTTTTTATTTTAATTTTTCAATGAAAGTGTTGGTTTTAATCTGGCCTAATCGATCTATTGCATAAAGCCATGCTTTAATAATGATGCTCATTATCACCTAGTGTGGGCATGTAATAAATAGCTTATATAAATAGGGTTATGCGTTGCAATTTTGATTCTGGCATGTTTTGATATTTCTTAGTCCGTGACAGTAGTCTCAAGTTCCTACATAATTATGCGTTGACTATAACGCAAGTCAATAGAACTTTCCAATAGATAGCTTTTCAAAGTGGCGGTTGAGTATTTCCGGTTGCATTGTGGAATTGGTATTTACATCTGAATCTAAATTGAATATTTTTTAATTGAGTAGCTATGAATAATTTAACAGTAGAGGCAATTGAACTCACTCGGCTTTATGGTGGAAGAGAAGCCGTTAGTAATGTGAGTTTTACCTTAAAAAAAGGTGAAGTGTTAGGCTTTTTAGGTCCTAATGGCGCAGGTAAATCCACCACCATGAAAATGTTGACGGGCAATCTTGCGCCTAGCAATGGTAGTGTGAAAATTTGCGGCATTGATATGATGGAAAATCCAAAAGAGGCTAAAGCCGTTATTGGGTACTTACCTGAAATGCGCCCCTTATATAAAGAACTTACCGTTGATGAGTATTTAACCGTTGCCGCGCGTTTGCATCGAGTCAGTGCTAGTCATATCAAAGTGGCTGTAGAAAGAGCCAAGGAGCGTTGTGGCTTAACGCACATGAGTAAACGGTTGATCGAAAACTTATCCAACGGATATCAACAGCGCGTCGGTATTGCGCAGGCGATTATTCACAACCCGATGGTCGTGATTTTGGATGAACCTACAGTAGGGTTAGATCCAATTCAGATTCGTGATATTCGTGCACTAATCCGTGAAGTTGGTGCAGCACACAGTGTAATTATCTCTACTCATATTTTGCCAGAAGTCGAAATGGTTTGTGATCAAGTGCAAATTATCGACAAAGGTAAATTGGTATTTAACGGCTCGATAGATG
>DAIDAH010000246.1 GCA_027310735.1 Methylotenera sp.
GGATAGAGATGCGCAAGGTGTGATAGTTGGATACCATGGCATTACTCGCGAAATCACGCGTCGTAAATTACTAGAAGATCAGGTGCGCGAATTAGCCTTCCATGATTCGCTTACTAAGTTGGCTAATCGCCGCCTGCTTGTTGATCGCCTGACTCAGACCATATTTTCCAGTAAGCGTACGCAATATTATAGTTCACTGGTATTTCTTGATCTTGATAACTTCAAATCACTTAATGACACGCATGGTCATGCCGCTGGAGACCTGCTGCTGATTGAAGTGGCTAGTCGTTTGAAAGCCTGTGTGCGTGAAATAGATACCGTGGCTCGGTTTGGAGGCGATGAGTTCGTGTTGCTCCTTGGCAATTTGAGTGCTGATAAGCAGGAGGCTATTTTACTCGCAACCATTATTGCTGAAAAAATACACATCAGTTTGTCTGCCCCTTATTATGTAAAGGTTGCATCTGCAGATATGACCTGCGCCACAATTGAGCACTATGGCTCTGCCAGTATAGGGGTGGCAGTATTCAATGGATCTGATGCGAGCTCGGATGAGGTGATTGAATGGGCTGATTCGGCCATGTACCAAGCCAAAGAAGATGGGCGGAATTTGATTCGCTTTCATGGGGCGTAGATTATGTGTGGATTATGCGACTGAGAGTCATATGCGGAGTAGGGGCTAATGGGAAGTGTTTAATTGATTGTACCGGCTTGATAAGCCGCTCCTACTCATTGTTCATTGGATGTAAATTGTAGCGTTTGTATAGGTGGCTTAAATCGGCAGATTTGATTGCGGTAAGCTCATTTAAAAATAGGTTACTTCTGTTTGTTTGTAACATATTGATTTACATCAAATGCTAATTACGTAAAAAAAGTATTATGGTAAAATGAACGGTTGAAAATTTAGCCGTTGTCATTTAAAAAATACTGAACCAAGACTAGTTTAACCTCCCGCAGATGTGTTTTGGAGTATGGCTTTAAGATAGATGCTGGCGTACTTCTCGCCCACTTTCAATTCGTTACAAGACAATTAGAGAATCTTCGGTTCACTAAATTCAAGCACTACCCAAGCATGTTTAAATCAACTCCTAAGCAGAAAGGCTAGATTGTGAGAGTACTTTGTCTGCGAATGAAATGTTGCGCTGTAGCACATATAAACTTATATCAATGAAATTTAATCAGTTCATCCAACTCTGCTTGTTAATAGGCGCATTGATGTCTTCGTCAGCATTGGCCCAATCGGCCAATGCTGAGATTAAGCATGCTCCTACGCATGAAAAAATTCGCCTGCAACTTAAGTGGTTTAACCAATTTCAATTTGCTGGATATTATGCCGCAATCGAACAAGGGTACTACGCTCAAGAAGGTCTGGATGTCGAAATTAAAGAGCGTATTCTGGGACGTGATTTCGTTAAACAAGTTACGTCTGGAGAGGCGGAATATGGCGTAGGGGACTCTGGTCTGATATCGCAATATGCTCATGGTGAGCCAATTGTCGCATTAGCTGCTATATTTCAGCACAATCCATTAGTGTTTTTAAGTATGCAAGACTCTGGCATCATCAGCCCGTATGAGATGGTTCATAAGCGCGTGATGTCTGATATTGTCAGTTCCAATGAGGCACCATTGCGTGCCATGCTGTCAGGTACAGGTATTTCTGAAAAAGACTACACCCTAATTCCACAAACAAATAATTACAATCTATTGTTACAAAGAAAGGTAGATGTCATTTCAGGCTACCTGACTGATCAGCCTTTTTCATTTAAAGAAGAAGGTGTGAAGGTTAATATCATTAACCCGCAAAACTATGGTATTGATTTTTATGGTGATATTCTTTTTACTAGCCAAAATGAGTTGCGAGAGCATCCGGGGCGGGCTGACCGATTTCGCCGAGCATCACTTAAAGGTTGGCGTTATGCACTAGATCATCCTGAAGCGCTGGTTCAGATTATTAGTAAAAAATATCATAGCAAACTCTCGATTGACCATTTGCGCTTTGAAGCGATTGAAACCTCAAAGCTGATTCTGCCAAACTTGATTCCGATTGGGCAGATTGACTCGGCACGAATGAAAATGATGGCTGATACCTATGCGGGCACAGGCTTTAATCGATCACTTTCCGAAGCTGAGTTAGCAGGGTTTATTTACGTTAGTAAGGCAAGCGTACTTAACTTAACTGAACAAGAAAGAAACTGGCTGGATGCACACCCTGTAATACGTGTGGGAGTCGACCACGATTTCGCTCCTTATGAATGGGTAGATAAAGACGGTAAGTATCTTGGTATGGCTGCTGATTACATGCGTTTATTAGAGAAAAAGCTAGGTGTGCGTTTTGAAATTATCAAAGACAAATCCTGGGCTGAAATTCTCAATATGGCGCAGCATGGTGAATTAGATATGCTGTCTTGTGCAGTGAAAACAGCTGATCGCTCACAATATCTCACGTTTACCGAGCCGTACAAAGTTGCTAGGGCCGTAATCATTGATAATGGTCAAGGTGATTTTATTGGTAGTCTAGATCACTTGGTGGGTAAGAAAGTTGCCATTGAAAAGGGCTATTTCATGCAGGAGCATCTGCAAAAAGATTACCCCAAAATTCAATTAATTCTGGCTGGCAATACGCATGATGCTTTAAATCTTGTCGCGGATGGTAAGGCCTACGCTTATGTCGGCGATGCTGGTTCTGCCAATTATATAATCAAAAAAGATGGTTTACTTACGCTGCGATTCTCAGGTCAGACTGATTACAGCAGCCAACACAGTGTCGCATTTATTAAATCTAATCCAGAGCTTGCTTCAATTATTAGTAAAGCGATTGCGAGTATTCCTAAGGATGAAAGCGATGCTATTTTCAATCGCTGGCTAGGCTTAAGAGTCGAGCAAGGCATTAAACCTGAGACGTTAATTAAATATGGTGCAGCATTGGCGCTAATGCTAATGTTTTTTGGTTATTGGCTTTATCGTATGCAACGTGAGATTTCTACTCGTAAGCGCGTGGAAAAAGCATTGCAAGATAGTGAAACTCGTTTACGGACCATTATTGAAACCGAACCCGAGTGCATTAAGGTCATAGATGCGCAGGGACAATTGTTACAAATGAATTCTGCAGGGTTAGCAATGATAGAGGCTGACTCCCTAGGTCAAGTGATTGGGTTGCCTATTCAGAATGTCATTGCACCAGAATACCGTAAGGCTTTTGCCAAAATGCATAAGCGTGTCATCGCTGGCGAAAGTATGCAAATGGAATATGAGGTATTGGGACTCAAGGGTTGTCGACGGTGGTTGGAAACACATGCCGTACCTATGAAAGAACATGATGGAAAAATTGTACATTTGGCCGTTACTCGTGACATTACGGAACGTAAGAAGATGGAAGATCAAGTGCGTCAGCTTGCTTTCTATGACTCACTTACGCAATTGCCAAACCGCCGTTTACTTAATGATCGTTTGAGTCAAGCTATGTCGGCGAGTAAGCGTAGCCACGCTTATGGCGCACTCATGTTTCTAGATTTAGATAATTTTAAACCACTTAATGATACCTACGGACATCCGGTTGGCGACTTGCTATTGATAGAGGTGGCACGTCGACTTGAGCGTTGTGTGCGCGAGATGGACACTGTTGCACGTTTCGGTGGCGATGAGTTTGTGGTAATGCTTGTTGAGTTAGATGGCAATAAAGCGACATCAAGATCACAGGCTCAACTTGTGGCAGAAAAAATTCGTGCAGCTTTATCTGAACTTTATGTATTAACCATCAGCGATGATGGCCAGCCTGATGTGAAAGTCGAACATCACTGCACAACGAGTATAGGCATCTCTTTATTTGTCGCACAAGAGGCTAGCCAGAGCAGTATCATTATGTGGGCTG
>DAIDAH010000247.1 GCA_027310735.1 Methylotenera sp.
TTTACCAAGAGAGGAAACTACACCGCCGGTTACGAATACATATTTGGTCATGGAAAGGCACTTATTTTTTGTTGCAGACGGGGTGTGATTTTACCGTAAAACAGGGTGCTCTCATAAGATTATTCCAAAATAAAGTTATCCAACCGTGTCTATAGCATCTTAATACTTATGAAATAGCATTAAGCCTCTTTTTCACTACCAGCCTGCTTCCAAGCTCCATAAGACTTGAATCTTTCCTGCACTTCCAGCATTTCCTGCGCAGTCAGAATATATGGCTGCCCTACCTGCAAAGCCCGTAAATATTGCTCACATAAAGTCTCAACTTCCTGCGTCACACGCAACGCTTTTTCTAAGTATTCACCTACGGCAATCATGCCATGATTTCCCAACAAACAAGCTTTACGATTTTGCAAAGCCAACACCGCGCCATCTGATAGTTGCTGGCTACCAAACAAAGCATAAGGCGCGCAGCGAATGCTATCACCGCCGGCAAGCGCAATCATGTAATGGAAAGCTGGGATGTCACAACGAAACGTACTTAAGGTGCTCGCAAACATGCTATGCGTATGGATGACAGCATTCATTTCCGGCTTGTTTTTCAGAATATCTAAGTGAAATCGCCATTCACTCGAGGGCTGGAGCGCGCCAATAGCATCACCTGAAAAATCCATCCACACCATATCTGCCGGCGTCATTTTACTTACAGCCAGCCCAGAAGGTGTTATCAAGAAGCCAGCACGCCCATCTTCGCTATCAACGCGCACACTTGCATTTCCTGCCGTGCCACGATTCAGCCCCAAGTTCACAAGCTGCTGACTGACTTCTAACAATTGCTCACGTTGAATTTGCATCCACATTACCTTTGCATTGCGTTCAGTTCGTGCGGGGCATAGATACCCTGCTCAGTAATGATTCCAGTGACCAAACGCGCAGGAGTGACATCGAATGCTGGATTAGCGACCTTAGTACCTGGTGGCAGAATATTGATTTCTGCAATCTCACCACTTGCAAGCCTGCCAGTCATCCATGCCACTTCGCGTGCATCACGCTCTTCTATTTCTATACTTTTAACGCCATCTTCAATACTCCAGTCAATGGTGGGCGATGGCACCGCCGCATAAAAGGGAACATTCTGATCAAAAGCGGCCAGCGCTTTCAGATACGTACCAATCTTATTGCAAACATCGCCAGTCAAGGTCACACAATCAGCACCTACAATCACCATATCAACAGCGCCTTTTTGCATCAAATGTCCACCAGCATTATCACTAATCACGGTATGCGGCACACCATGCTGCGCCAATTCCCAAGCGGTCAAACTTGCTCCCTGATTGCGAGGACGTGTTTCATCAACCCAAACATGCACAGCGATTCCCGCATCATGCGCAGCATAGATAGGCGCTAACGCCGTACCAAAGTCAACGGTAGCCAGCCAACCTGCATTGCAATGTGTAAGTATATTGATGGCGCGTGATTGCTGAGCGGCTAAGGGTGCGATCAAATGCAAGCCATGCGCACCTATCATGCGGTTCAATTCAACATCTTCATTACAAATTACGGCCGCCTCAAACCACGCAGCTTCATTACGCCTAGCAACAGGCAATGGCTGCAAGACATCTAACATGCGCTGTACAGCCCACCTTAAATTTATCGCCGTAGGGCGGCTATGGATGAGATGTGTTGCAGCACTCTCCAAACTGGCATCGCTGCCGTCCTGCTGTACTGCCAAAGCCATGCCGTATGCCGCGGCAGCACCGATAAGAGGTGCACCTCGCACCTGCATCGTTTTAATAGCAACAACCATCTGATCTAGCATATTAATCTGCGTAACTACAAAACGATGCGGCAACTTTGTTTGGTCGATGATTGAAACTGATTTAATTTTAATATCTGTTATATCGTCTACATCCGTAGAATCGGTTAACCAAATAGTGCGATATTGTTGACCATTAATGCGCATAAGAAAGCAATCCAAACAAAAATAAATAATTCAAAAGTTGACTTAAAAACAACTTTCTGAAACTCAGAATAAGCTCCACAATATCTGTGGATAACTTTGTGAATAGTTGTGGGTGACATTAGTAACACCCCAATTTATAAGGCTTTTTTACAATCGCCTAAATTTTAACCTTATAATTAACCTTTAAAAATCAATATGTTACAAATCAAGCCTTGATTGCTAAGGATTTTCTCATAGCAAATGCGCCCTATAGTTCTCATGTGCACAACTCAAGCACTTTTGCCAGAACAATTCAATATTTTTTTGCTGAAAATTAATTCAATGCTCAAACAAATCAGACTAGCGCTGTCAACAATGCATTAGCGATTTAATCCAAATATAATTAATAAAAAAATTGACTTTTAAAAAGTTCCATCAACTTGAAAATACTTTCCACAATATCTGTGGATAACTCTGTGAATTGTTGTGACTCAAAAATGTAACATGCCATTTTATAAGGCTTTTTTTAAATCGCTTATTTTTTGAACTAATAAAAAATATTTAAAAATCAATAAGTTATAAAACAGCCGTTGATTGATAACGGTTTTTAGCCCTACTTAATGTAGTACATTAGGTGATGTGCATAAGTCAACTAATTTTGGCAATATGTTTAATGCGTTAGCACCAGTAATATCAACCACTTCAGAGACATTCTCCCGCCGTATATCAGCTAAAACCTGTGCAATTCCAGGTAACTCCAAAGGTGTATTTCGCCCCCCCTGTCCTAGCCACTCCGGAGGAATATCAGGAGAGTCTGTCTCCAGTACAATTGACTCTAGCGGCAACTTTTCTGCAAGCTCACGAATTTTTAGCGCGCGACTGTAAGTCATAGCTCCACCAAAACCAAGCTTGAAGCCAAGTTGAATAAATTGCTCTGCCTGTTGAAAACTGCCATTGAAAGCATGTGCAATACCGCCTACTACCTGATGCTTACGCAAATACTTCAGCACATCATCGACGGCATTGCGTACATGCAATAACACTGGTAATTGATGTTGCTTAGCAATTTTAAGTTGCTCGGTAAAGAAAAAAACTTGCCGCTCAATATTGGCTGGATTAATGCTAGGCTTGTACACAAAATAATCCAAGCCTATTTCACCAATTGCGACGGGATTGTTTGCCTGAACATACGCGCGCAACATATCAACATCATCTATCGCGGAGTTATCCACAAACATCGGGTGTATGCCAAGCGCATAAGCGCAATGCTTGTGTTGCAGACATATTTCTAACACTGCATCAAAATTATTGCGTGCAACAGCGGGAATTACAATTTTGGATACACCTTGCTGCAAGGCAGACGATGCAATAAGGTCACGATCTGCATCAAACTCAGCAGCATCTAGGTGGCAGTGGGTATCAATAAGCATCATGCCACCTATGACAAACTACTGATTGGAACGTTTAACAGGTTTTGCACGTAAGCGAATATCCTGTCCCACTTGCCGTACATCTATAATCTGTAAGTCTGTAACCTGCTGCATCTCTGTTAACTCTGGGATAGCAAACATCGCCTTTGAATCTGCACCCATAAGCTTTGGCGCGTAATAAAAAATAAACTCATCAATCAAATTGGCATGCAAGAAAGCGCCATTCAAGCCCTGCCCTGCTTCTAACAGCACCTCATTCACACCACGCTGTGCCAAATTTGATAATAATGCCAACAAATCAACATGGCCATGTGCATCGGGAAGTTTCAACAACTCAGCACCACAGGCAGTTAATGACTCTGTATGATTAGTCTCATCATGCGCATAAACAATCAGCACAGGACTGATTCGCAGGCTCTCAGGCTTGAGAATTTTAGAGCCCAGAGGGATATGCAGGCGACTATCCACAATAACGCGTAGCGGCTGGCGCGCAAC
>DAIDAH010000248.1 GCA_027310735.1 Methylotenera sp.
CATGTAGGTCATGGCCGCGGTGCAGCAGTAGGTGATTGCTTGGCACGCCTTTTGGATGCTACTGGCTGGAATGTGACGCGCGAATTTTATTACAACGATGCCGGCGCACAAATCGACAACCTTACGATTTCAGTATTGGCACGTTGCAAGGGCATTTCAACTGAGCATGAGAGCTTTCCTGAGAATGGCTACCGCGGCGAATACATCAATGATATTGCTGCCGCATTTTTAACCAAGCATACCGTAGTCGCGGATGATATTGAAGTTACTGCCAGCGGCGATATTAACGATTTAGAGTCGATGCGCGCCTTTAGTGTTGCGTATTTACGCCACGAGCAAGACTTAGATTTAAAAGCATTTCAAATTGAGTTCGATGTATTTTCATTAGAAAGTGCGCTGTATACAAACGGCACAGTTGAAAAAACCGTACAGGCGCTGATTAAAAGTGGCCACACTTACGAAGAAAACGATGCGCTTTGGCTCAAGACCACAGATTTTGGCGACGACAAAGACCGCGTAATGCGCAAAACAGATGGTGGTTATACTTACTTTGTTCCTGACGTGGCTTACCATACAGACAAGTGGAACCGCGGTTTTGTGCGCGTAATTAACGAGCAGGGTGCTGACCATCACAGCACCATCACCCGCGTGCGCGCTGGCTTGCAGGCATTAGACATTGGCATTCCAAAAGGTTGGCCTGACTACGTGCTGCACCAAATGGTGACCGTCATGCGTGGCGGTGAGGAGGTTAAGCTTTCTAAGCGTGCTGGTAGCTATATCACCTTGCGTGATTTGATTGAAGAGGTAGGCTGCGATGCCACTCGTTACTTCCTAGCCGCACGCCGTGCTGATTCTCAATTGGTATTTGATATCGACTTAGCGCGTAGCCAAAGCAATGACAATCCCGTGTTTTACATTCAGTATGCACACGCACGGATTTGCAGTGTACTGAGTCAATGGTCAAATCTTAGCCAACAGTCAAATCAAGGCAAGGCAATCAATTTGATAGATGTTGACTTAAGCCCGTTGAATACATCACATGAAACAGCGCTCATGCAACGCTTAAGTGAATATCCTGAGATCGTAACCAATGCCGCTGCTGACCTAGCTCCGCATGTGATTGCTAATTACTTGAAAGAGCTAGCAAGTGACTTACACAGCTATTACAACGAATATAAGTTTTTAATTGATGATGAAAGCCTTAAACTGGCACGCTTAAGTTTGATCAGCGCCACACAGCAAGTCCTTAAAAACGGTTTAGACTTACTTGGCGTTACCGCCAAAGAAAGAATGTAGGAATAGAGTTCATTATGAGTAGAGATTACAAACCTAGCCCTGATCGTCCAAAAAATGCCAAGAAAGGCAGCCCTTTTTTAACGGGCTTACTCATCGGCTTTTTATTAGGTGTAGCAGCCTCCTTAAGTGTAGTCATGTTTATTAAAGGGGGAGCCAGCCCATTTGTAAACCATGAAACAACAGAAAAACCTGTTTCAGAAAGAATGATCGATAAATCTAAAGCGGCTCCAGAAGATACTAGCGCGTTACCAACAGCCGAAAATCCAAAATCAGATGATTCGAAATCAACGGCCACAGACGATAAAACGCGCTTTGATTTTTATAACATCCTGCCTGGTAGCGAAAGCAAGGTAACCGCTGAAGAAGAAAAAAAACTTAAACAAACTGAGCCGCTGACAGTTGTCAAAAAGAACTATTTTTTACAGATTGGCGCTTTCCAAACAGCTGAAGAAGCTGACAACATGAAAGCTAAATTGGCTTTGCTAGGCTTTGAAGCCTTAGTGCAAACGGCAACCATTCCAGATAAAGGCGTTTGGCATCGCGTACGTGTTGGTCCGTTAAAAGACTTAGATCAAATTAATAAAACAAAAAGTGATCTCATCAACAACGGTTTTAAAGCAGATTTGATTAAGGTAGATAGCGACAACCAGTGATCTGCAGATTAGATATTTAATCATCAGTGTCAGCCAAAGCAAAAGTAATACGTTTGGTAGCCTGTCAGTAAATAGAAATTAATTCAAAAAACGCAGACCAATTTCAGTAAAGATAAAAGGAAAGTTTCAAGATGAAAAAATTACTCACTATTTTAATGTTACTCGCCTCATTCAATGTGCTTGCTGCAGCCCCTGAGCTGGGCAAAGAATTTGATAAAACAGCACAAATTATCCCTATTGATACACCTAACAAAATTGAAGTTGTAGAGGTGTTTTGGTACGGCTGCATTCACTGCTACCATATGGATCCAATTCTTAACGCTTGGGTAAAGAAATTACCAGCAGATGTGACTTTCAAGCGCATCCCAGGCCTGCCTAACCCATCATGGGCACCAATGGCAAAAGCCTTTTATGCAATGGATGATTTAAAACTATCTGATAAATTGCACTCAGCCCTATTTGATGCCATACATAAACAAAAAGTACTTAACCCTACTGATGAAAAAGCTGCAATTGACTGGATCGCCAAAGAGGGCGGTGTAGATAAATCGAAAGTGGAAGACTCATTTAAATCATTCTCAATGAACACCAGGCTGAATCGCGCTGCACAATACTTCCGTGCAACAGGTGCAACAGGCGTTCCTAGCATCATCATCAACGGCCTGTTCATTACATCTAGCACCATGGCGGGCGGTAACGAACAAGCGTTGAAGACTACTGATTACATTATTGCCAACATTCGTGCAGATAAAGCTAAAGCAGCTACCTCTAAAAAATAATCAACACAAAATTCACTAAAAAGCTGGCAAGGAATCAAGCCAGCAGGTGATTTTAAACCGCCTAAACCCGCTTTTATCTCATAGTAAAAGCGGGTTTTTTATGCCTATAATCTGCTTATTACTTTTAGCAACCAGTCAGACTTAACTAAAGATACCAAGCACATGAAAGTTTTTATCACAGGCGCATCCAGCGGCATAGGTGCAGCACTTGCAACTGAATATGCAATACGCCATAACAATGACGATACCATTATTGGACTTGTAGCTAGGCGTAGTGAACACTTACAAGAACTCAAAACCAAGCTTGAAAGTAACTACAAAGTAAAATGCAATATCTACCCACTGGATGTGCGCAATAGCCCAGCTTTAATTGCTGCCGCTACTGACTTCATGCAACAGCACGGTACGCCAAACATCGTGATTGCCTGTGCGGGTGTTAGCCGCGGCACACTGACAGAGCACGTTGCAGACATTGCCGCATTTCAAGCCGTGATGGATATTAACGTGATGGGCATGGTGCATACCTTTCAGCCATTTATTGCCGCCATGCGTAATGCGGTCAAGCTAGGCCAAGTAGCTCAACTGGTAGGCATTGCCAGTGTGGCCGGCGTACGCGGCTTACCCGGCGCTGGTGCTTATAGTGCAAGCAAAGCCGCCGCTATTGCCTACTTGGAAAGCTTACGCGTCGAAATGGCACACGACCAGATTGCTGTCACCGCCATCGCACCAGGCTATATTCGCACGCCGATGACCGACATCAATCAATACAAAATGCCATTCTTGATGAATGCCGATATTGCCGCAACCAAGTTTGTGAATGCCATTGAACATAAGCGCCGCTTTGTGGTGATTCCTTGGCAGATGGGCTGGGTGGCAAGACTCATGCGCTGCATACCACCTGCCTTATGGGATTTTGCCATGAAAAAAGCGCCTCATAAGAAGCGCTTGGACTGGGATTGGCTGTAAAAAACCATAGCCCTGCGAGCCAATATCCATAAGCCCCTCAATCAAGTAGGGCGGACTCGCAAAGCAGTCTGCCGAATGAAATGTCGCAATACGGCCTACTGTAAACGGGAACGCCTTACTCGGGTTAGCCATCGCGCAGCCAGTCATTTTTGGTTGTTCCAAATTACTT